>JAGQWW010000133.1 GCA_020436955.1 Saprospiraceae bacterium
ACCTAGGGGAGGATGAACGATTTCCAGATGAAATATCTTTAAGAATCTTAGTTCCTGCAGTGGTGCCATCAGATATCCAGGGCTCTTCTCCTGTTGACTCTTGGTATCCTACGAAAAATAAATGAGTATCATTGGTCCAAAACCTTCGCTGCGTTCTCCCAAATTGCCTTTCTTCCAGGTTAATAACTTTTTGGGTGCCAGTAGATGATCCATCCGATTTCCATAACTCCATATTCAGTGATGACCCACCATCATAATATTCATAAATAAAAAAGAGATTTGAGTCGGTAGCACTAATTGCTTGATAGAAGTTATCTATAATTAGAGGCGAGACATCAGCCTTTATTAAAATTTTATTGCCTGGGGTTCCATCAGTTTTGTAAAGCCCGGGATTTGAATTTGTTTGGTAAAAATATAATTCATCTTTCCATTCATAAAAATATGCGGCTTCACAATTGTCAAGTACTAGGACCGTTCCGTTTTCTGTACCATCAGTGATCCAAACCTGTGGCCCATTGAATGTTGAGGTAAAAATTACCCCCCTTGAAATACTTGAGATAAAATGGTTTTCATTATTGCTTATTATTCCATTAGGACCCGGATTCAATTCTTTAATTAGGGTAGGTGATTGAGAACTATCTGACTTTTTCCATAATTCTAAACCATATCCATCGGCATACCCAACAAAAAAGAGATTATCATTAAAATCAATTAAGGACCGAACCTCAGATATCCCAAAATTTGATTCTACTTTGAAAGTGCCGGATTCTGAGCCATCAGTTTGCCATAGCCCATTTGAAACGTTATCATCGCTTGAGACAAAATATAGGGAACTTCCTGAAACAGTCAGGCGGTTAGGTTGCCATGGCACAATAGCTGAGTGAATAATTTCTTGTGCGACAACAAAATTGGAAACTAAAATTATGATTAGGGTCGGAATTAATCTCATAATAGACTCATTTATAACCCAATATAATTAATTCGCTATAACAAATGGATTCAGTAGTTAAGTTAAGACCTCCGATATTGAAAAAATCAGCTATTTCTATTCCAGGGAAGCCTAGCAATGCCCATTTTTAAATAACATCTATCGATAATAGCTGTAAAGGTAAGTCCGATGCAAATGATAATATTGATCAGCGCAAAATTGGCAGATAGAAAGGTCTGACCCAGCAAACAAACCGCCATCATGATGCCCATAAACAGCCTGAACTGGCGGTCTATGGTCCAGGAACCCTCAATTCCTACATTGATCTTTTCCCGTACATGTTGCATTTGTTCCGGATGGATAGTTACATTGGTAAATCCTACGCTTTCCAATTTTTCCTTCACCTGGATGGCCCTTATTCCGGTATTGCAAACCAATGAAATGGGTTGAAAGCGGAAAGGCTCGTACTCTTTGGGGTTAAAAGCGGTAGAAGGCAAATTGATAGCACCTTTGTGATGACTTTCTTTGTACTCTCCTTTTTCTCTTACATCGATAATGATGGCCGGGGTCCTTGCTATAGTCGAACTTATTTTATTCATCTCTTTGAAAATATCAGGTTTAAAAATCATTGGAGTAGGCTCTACAAGTCCTGTACAGATTTCCAATCGCCGGAATCAAGTAGGAAAAAGGATTTGGGTGATTTTTTCGCTAGTTGGTTATTTCCGATGAATTTGGATTTCCCTTTAAAAGAAAGTTTTGCAGCGACCCATTCACAATTTTCTCCCTTTTCACTTAGGCTCTGAATGGTATTGGATTCAATTACCAGCGTGCGGGCATTTTGACTGGTCCATTTCCTGTTGATAAGGAAAAGAATATTTCCAGCTGTGATTAAAACCATCGAAACACCCAACGCAAATGATGTCAATTCAGGCTGTTGTGAATTCCAAAAAATCCCAAGGCACAAAATGACCCCGCCACCTATTATCCATAGACTTTGTTTCCATAGCTTCAATGTTTTGAACGATTGTTCCTCGAGTGCCTGAACGATGATGGGAGCGTTTTTCAAGGGGAATGCTTTTTTAGGGTTGATTAATGTAAAAAAGCAACAAGGGTTGAACCAATCAAATACATAACAGGGAAGAAGCTAAGGCAGCTAACACAGATGATAGCATTACATACTTTGTTTTCTGGCTGTGTGGTTTCGGTAACTTTTGTTGTGGTAGACATGGTAAGAGTTTTAGATAAAAAAGGAAATTGTTTCTTGTCGTTTGACACCACAATGTTACCACGGTCCGCATCGGACAAACCCGAAACAAAAGCTGAATAATCCGAAAATTCATACGATAAATGCGAAATTTCGCATTCTACAGGTAGTCAATTGGCTTTCTGCCAAAGCGATTTTCATAGAGATTGGAGAAATAATGAGCATCCGAAAAGCCTACTTCCCTTGAAAGTTCCGCTACACTTTTACATTTTCCTTCTTCCAAAAGTCTCCTGGCTTTTTCCAACTGTATTTCCCTCTGGTATGCTTTGGGTGTCATACCGCAGATGGATTTTATTTTTTGCTGTAGTCTTCGAGTAGTCATTTCCAATTGTTCGGCTAGTTGCTCAATACCAAACATTGGATTGCCCACATTTGACATGATGATAGCTTCAACATCCTTCAACCAGGCTAAATCCCCTTCGGTTATGGTTGGTGAAACAGCATCTGTAGTGGCACTATCATTGGCCATTCTATTTTTACTGTTTGAAATAATGGCGCTTAACGATGCTTTAAGTTCTTCTTCATTGAATGGTTTGGTAAGATAATCGTCTACCCCAATGCGCAGCGCCTCTACTTTTTGAGTTGAGCTATTTACAGCCGTTAGCATTATGACAGGAATGTTTCGATAGCGCTCATCTTGTCTAATGTGTTGTAACAGTTGTACCCCATCCATTACCGGCATCATAATGTCAGAAATTATGGCAACGGGTAAAAATCCATTTTCCATAATTTCAAGAGCTTCTTTCCCATGTCCTGCCAGCCTAATCTGATAGCCATCCAGCACTACTTTTAAATAGTTTCTGAGGCTGGCATTGTCTTCTACGATTAACAGGGGTTCTCCGGTCTGCAGTTTTTGATTGTCTTCTTCAAAAGAAATTTTTTCTTCAGTTATCGGGTCCGCTTCCGGAGTTTCAAAAGTTTCTACAAGGGGCAAACTGACTGAAAAAGTACTTCCTTCTCCTGGCGTACTTTCTACAGCGATTTTTCCTTGCATGAGTTCAGCCAGTTCTTTACAAAGTGATAGTCCGATGCCGGTGCCTTCGTAATATTGGTCCTTGCCGGCCTGATAAAAGCGGTCAAAAATCTTTGCTTGATCAGCTTCAGCGATACCAATTCCTGAATCCTTCACCTGTAATAACCATTGCCCTTTTTCCTGGGTACAGATTACTGCAACCATCCCATTTTCAGGTGTAAACTTTATAGCGTTTGATAATAGATTAAAAAGGATTTTTTCCATCTTTTCCTTGTCCAGCAAAATGGTCAAGTCATTTTCCATTTCATAATTAAATGACAACCGAATTTTTTTCACGGCAGCCCCGCTTTCAAATTGAGCTATTATTCTTTTTAAAAAGGTGTACAAATCAACGGGGACCTCATGCAGACTAAGGCTGACAGCGTCCAGACTGGAAAGGTCAAGCAGTTCGTTAATGCGTTTGTGGAGGTGCTTGACATTTTCTTTCATGATTTTGAGCAGGGTGAAATCCTGGTTTTCCAATTTGTTTCTACCCAGGACTTTGTCCAATGGTCCCAATATCAAGGTTAGTGGTGTTCGCAATTCATGGGAAACATTTTGGAAAAAGCGGGATTTCATTTCATCCAACTCTTGTAATAGTTCCGCTTGTTGTTCGATCAACTTTTTATCTTCTTCTATTTTCTTGGTTCGTTGTTGAACGATAAACTCCAATGTCTGCTCCCTTTTTCGAATGGTACGAATGCGCCAGGCATTGTATTGCCAGATACTCAATCCAATAAGGAAGGCAACAAAGGCCAAAAACCAGGTCCTTAAGTAAAGAGGACGTTCTACATAGATTTCGATTAGCAGGTTTTGTTCTGTAAATTGGTTCATCCGGCCACGAGCTCTGACCTCTAAAGTATGCTGACCATAAGGCAAACCTGCTAATTGCAACACATTACTTTGGAGACTGGTCCAATTGGTAGTCAAGTCCTTTAATCGATAACTGTATGCTGTTTTATTGCTGTAGAAATAATCTTGAAGTGAAAACTCCAGGGTAAGAAAGATATCATCGGGGTGTAAAATGATTTCCTTTTTTTCTAGCCAATTAGGAAGTATATTTTTAAATGTGTCTTGTTTGCCTGAAAGAACATTGGCGGATGACAAAATCAATGGGAATTGATAAGGCTTTTCATCTTTAAAAAGCTCCGGATTTATTTTCGTGACACCGAAAATTCCACCAAAATAAATGATCCCGTCTTCATTTTGATAAGAAGCAAGTTTGTTGAACTCATTTCCCGCGATACCCTGCTCTTCTGTGAAAACCTGCAGGTTGTGATTTTCAGGATGGAATTTTATGAGACCATTAGCAGAGCTAATCCAAAACCTACCATTTTTATCCTCCTTTATTGCATACACCTCAAGACTGGGTAAACCATCTTTTTTGGTGTATTGCTTGAAGGAATGAACCTCCGGTTTGTTAGGGTCAATTTCCCATTTTATAAGGCCTCCATCACCTGTGCAAAGCCAATATTTTCCATTTTTATCTTTGTAAATGTAATGAAAGATAATAGCGGGAAGGTAAAAAGGTGCATTCTCATTAGCGCCGTATCGGGCAATAATTCCATTTTTTTTATGAATGAGATAAAGCCCATTTTGAGCCGATAGCCAAATGTAATCACCATCCTCAAAAAAATGCCATTTAAAGGTTTTTTGTGCTTCTTCGAACCCATTGTACTTTTCGAAATATGAATACTTTGAAAAGTCATTGGTATCTACCAGTATAATATCTTCCAACCCTTTACCAAGCCAAAATTGCCCGTTTGAATCTTTAGTAAAGGACCAAATTCTTCCTTTTTCATTTGTGGATATATCAGTGCTTTTGGAAACCTTTAAATCGCGATCAAGCGCAACCAATTGGTTGGAGACAGTATATATTTCATCTTCGTTATCTGAAAGGATTGAAAAGGAACCAAGCGTGCCCATTTTGTCCCTTTCAGGATAGGTTCCAATGCTTCCTGATTCGCTGTTGATGACATATGTACCAGCTTCAGAGTTAACTAGAAGATTTTTATTCCATTCGGCAATACCTCTTACCGGAATCGGTTTGTTTTCCTGATTCAGATATGTTTGGAACAAAGATTCGTCCAGGTTAAACAGTCGAAGTCCCTTGTTGTCGCCTACCCAAATGGTGCCTTGGTTGCCGCCCAGAATAACAGCAGGTGTTTGTAAAGTGAAATCAGGGAAACTTAAGGTATTAATCTTCCATCGATTATTTTCAAGGTCAAATATTTGAAGGGACTTTTCTCTTAAGAACGCCATTGAATTCCCATTCTCAACAAGGGAAACATAAAGGCTGTAATCAAAATTGGAAAGTGTATCAATTTTTTCAAGTTCTCCATTAGGGTCCAGGTAAACAAGATTATGCAAAAAATGAGTATTGGTATTATTTACCTTGATACCATATGTACACCAAATTTGACCTTTCTTACCTGGAAGAAAATGATTGAGTTCTGAATTTGGAGGTAATTCAAATCTATTAATAATATCTCCGGCTCGATCTATGATTACATAGTCCTTTCCCTGTTTTCCCAGGAAATTATTAGCATCGATTCCAAACTTAAGGTCAAAATTTTTAGGAAATGAAAAAGTGGAAATTTTGCCAAGGGTGTCTATGATATACCCGGTGTTGTCTTGAAATTCCAATAGCATCCCATCAGATAATTGGTAGACTTGTTTTAGCTGATTTAATGGTTGGGATATATCAGAAAATTTCTCTTCAAATGTTTTAGAAGTCTCAAGGACCGGATTAAAAATATCAATACTAAAAAATTCATTTCGGCCATAATTATCCTGAAATCGCATTAACCAGAGGTCACCTGAAGGGGAGCATAAAATTCCATTTATGATATTGGATGTAATCCCGTTTTTCTCCTTGGTGAAACCTTTAAAAGTATGGCCATCAAATCGATTAAGGCCATATTTGGTCCCAATCCAAATGAAGCCTAATTTGTCTTTGGCCAACGATAGAACCTGATTGTTAGATAAACCCTCTTTGGTAGTAAAATAACGATTGTGAAATAGATAAGACTGGGCATTCACATGAGAAAAACTTAATGCAATGCACCATCCTATGGCAAGGATCAAGAAAAGTTTCCTAACCATAGCTATGTGTACCACCTTCATCCGATTGAAATAACCCTCAATCATTAATAACATCAAAGTTTTCTGTTGAAAAGGGGAATAGATAACCGTTTTGCTAAAGGTAAAAAATTACTTGGAGAGAGGGGGGGAGTAGGTGGGTGGAGAGTGACGGGTGACGAGTGATGAGTTAGGTCGCAAAGAAAGTTCAAACCAAAAAAATTTTAAACTAACTTAATGACATTGTTTCGAGGGGGCGGCCCGAGATGTTATTTTTTGAATAATGAAATGTAGGTCAACGGCATGCCGTTGACCTACATTTGTAAGATTTTAAATATTAGAATTTTGATTGTTCATTTTTGAATTTCCATTTTTAAAAATGAACAATCCTTGAGGATTTGAATTTGCTTAAAAGCCAAAAGCCAAAAGCCAAAAGCCAAAAGCCAAAAGCCAAAAGCCAAAAGCCAAAAGCCAA
>JAGQWW010000134.1 GCA_020436955.1 Saprospiraceae bacterium
TGTACTCCTCTTACTATTTTCTTTTTTCTATTCTGACAAATTCTATAAAATTATTCGTAATTCCGGCTTTGTAATTTCTACTATCCTTATTAAAATTTCCCTCACTTCAGCCTTACTGGTGAGCAATGCTTTAATTATCGGTGCGGTTGGATTTGGATATCTCGTTCTGGTTATTCACAACCAGTATGAGAAAAATGAGGTGCCTGATAATGATTAAAAAATGCTGGTTTTTAGGTGATTTTCACCCATTTTTTTGTCAAAATAGACCCATTTTTTAAAAAAATGAGTTCAAAAACATTAATTTTAAGTATCTATCATCTTTCCGAATTTGGACTATTTCATTAAAAATTTGCTTATGAAAAAGTCCTTATTTTATTTTTTTGCTTTATTCGTTCCATTCTTCCTATTTGAATTGGCTAGTTGTCAAAATTGCGATTCAACTTATACCTATACCGCTCCGGTTCAAATTGACGACCAACTCGAAGTTGCCTCTCTGGGTGAGGTAGGAATAGACACTAATTTAATTGAAAAGGGAATCAGGAAAATCCAATGTGGGTCCTTCAATGCTGTCCATTCAGTCCTGATTTACAAAAATGGGAAGTTAGTGCTGGAAGAGTACTTCCCGGGATACAAATACCAATGGGATGCACCTGATTACAAGGGTGAATTGGTCCAATGGAACAAGGAGATGATACATCCCAATATGTCCGTCACCAAAAGTTATATCTCCGCACTCATAGGCATTGCTATCGAAAAAGGATTTATCAGCCAAGTAGAAGAACCTATTTTTAACTACCTATCCGAATATGACGAATACCGGAAGGATGGCAAAGAAAAAATAACCATTGAACACCTGTTGACCATGTCCTCCGGTCTAGCCTGGAATGAATGGGGAGCTGCTCATGGCACTTCTGCCAACGATATCGATCGCTTGTATTTCGATTGCTCAGACAACCCCATCCCATGTGTGTTGGAAAGGCCTCTGGTACATGAACCGGGCACCTTTTTTACTTACAATGGTGGAGGCACCGTCATGCTAGGTAAAATCATAGAAAATGCTTCCGGAATGCAGTTGGATTCATTTGCCAATGAATATTTATTTCACCCACTGGGAATTGATACTGTCGCCTGGTTTCGTTACAATGATGGCACCTTTGCCGCAGATGGTTCTTCCTATTGTAAACCGAGGGATATGGTAAAAATTGGTCGTCTATTTTTACAAAATGGAACCTGGAATGGTGAAAGTATACTGCCGCAAAATTGGGTGACAAAGAGTTTTACTGCCTACAGGAACAACAAGGACATCAAAATACCCATCGAGGACTCAGGCAAAAACGATTACGGGTATTCCTGGTGGTTGACAAAGCATAAACATCAAGGGAAGTTCATTTCCTTTGCACGAGCGAATGGCTGGGGTGGCCAAACCATTTTTGTATCGCCGGAGCTCGAAACCGTTATTGTTTTCACAAGTGGGAATTATGCGTATAACTCCAAACTTTTTAAAATCGCCAACAAGTATTTACTACCGGCAATTCAATAAAAATAATCAGATGCGATTTTTACAAAATTCTTATTTTGTAACGCTTTTATACCTGATTTCCAATTAACAATTAACCCACTTTTTCCTATGAAAAGTAAGTTGGCTTTTTTTGCATGCATCCTTGGGATGCAACTATCCTTTACTACCCTACATTCACAAACCATCCAGGACAACGGAGACTTTTTGTTGATAGCCGATGCACCAGGCGAAGGGTTTGAAAATGCCTATCACCTACTGGCAGACAGGAGTCGAATCATCGACATGCTCAACGACCTAAATTCATTCCTTGCCCTCCCCTATAACATCAATATCCATTTTCAGGACAATGAAGGTCCTTATTATTATCAGGGCAATATCATGATGAATTACGGTTTCCTCAATCATGTATACAGTGTTTTTAATGAAGCCGGTTACATTGAAACCCAGGAAGACCTGGATATGATTTTGGACGTGGTTGAATTTGTTTTATACCATGAAATTGGCCACGCCCTGGTAGAGGCATACGCTATTCCCATCACCGGAAAAGAAGAAGACGCTGTAGATGGCCTTGCTTCAGTTTTGATAAGCGAAGTACTGGAAGATCCTGAAATGGCATTGGTAGTTGCTGACCTATTTGCCCTGCAAGACGAACAAGTAGAAGAATTTGAAGAAGCACACTTCTGGGACGAACACTCCCTGGACGCACAGCGCTACTATAACATCCTTTGCTGGTTCTACGGCAGCAATCCTGAACAATACCAAAGTGTAATAGAAGAAGAAGGTCTGGCCCAACAAAGAGCCGTCCGCTGCCCCGGAGAATACCAACAACTCTTCAATAGCTGGGGAAGATTATTGGCTCCGTATATTAAAGAGTAAGAAAGGAAGCATAAAGGATGGAAGATGGAGGATGAAGGATGGAGGATGAGAAAAGCAAAAAACCAAAGACCAAAGACTAAAGACCAAAGACTACCCCTCCTACCAACACGGCACCTTATCCTTATTCGCTTCAAAATACTTGGTACCGCCCCCATCGATGAGTAACTGTTGATAGTTGCGCATTTTTTCGAGGCTGTCTTGTGCACAATAGATCCTTACAAAATCAAAATAGACCGAAGTATTGAGTGGCGGATAATTGTCCAGCACCTTGCTGAGCAATTTTTTGGCCTTTTCATTATCTCCTCTCATGATCAGTAAATCCGCATATTGCCAATAAGTGGGGTAAAACTCCGGAAATTCTTTTATGGATTGGTTATACCAATTTTCAGCTTCTCCGAGCTGGCCCATTTCCCGATAATTGTTGCCCATGGTTCCCAGGGCAAATTTCCTGGCAGTAGGTTCTTCATCCAGGGCTTTTTGACAATAATATAAAGACCGTTTGTAGTTTTCTTTTTTATAAAAATACATGGACAACACATAGGGATCCAAAAACTCCATAATACCCATGGCCTGCCAATAAAAGACACTGTCTATTGATTCCAATACCGTTAAAGAATCCGGATAGGAAATGCATAGTTCATCGACCAGTTCGCCTCCTACCCTTGTTCGAAAACAATAAACCGAGTCGGATTGAAAAAAGGTACCGGAAATACCCAGATTTGGCAATCCAAATTTACTTCTGAGGTACTGGACGATGGAACCGTAATTAGCATCAATGCCCGAAAATTCGATATTGAAAGGATGGCTCATCATTTCCAAATCGGGACTTTTGCTTTTCATGGAACGCGCATGCCAATAAAAGTCATTGATTTTATCCAGAATGGCGTTTTCGTATTCATTTTTGTCTATTCCGATAACTGAAAGTCCGGATGGGAAAGTAAACTCGTCGAGGTAGTAATATTTTGAAAAGACATCACTCAGCAACACGGAAGCTGCTACCAGGATCACTAAAACAATTGCCAGGCGGTAAATCCAGGTAAACCAACTTTCCGCGATTTCAGCAAAGCGGTTGTTTTTTTCTTGCGCCATCTCAGGGGATTTAGGTCTCCTAAAGAAAGCGAATCAAACAAAAAAATACTTAGGACTTTATAAACTTAAAGGACTGTGGCTTTTTACCCTGTGTTTCTATTACCAAAATGTAAGTTCCCTTGGCCAGGTGGGAAACGTCAAGGGATGATATTTCCTCTAAATTATAGGATTGCGATGAAACTATCTTCCCATCTGTTGCTACCAGGTATAAATGATCAATCTTCTCTTTACCGGGATTTACAAAAAGTGCTTGCTGGGGGTGGGAAGGATATATTTTGATGGCATCGTCAGCATGGTTTACAGAAACTGCGATTACAGTATGAAAAGATTCCTGCCCATCCAGGCTGGTTTCTTTCAATCGGTAGTAATTGGTTCCTTTAAAAGGATGTAAATCAGCAAAGCTATAATGACAGGAAACAAAAGAGGTTCCATTTGCATCCACTTTCCCGATTTCAGTAAAATCAATATTATTCACACTCCGTTCAATACTAATATAATCGGCATTTAATTCACTACCGGTTGTCCATTCCTAAAGCACCTGACCGTTTTTTTCTTTTCCCGAGAAACTGATTAATTCGATTGGGAGGGGTACGGAACCTAGGAATTGGAAATCATTTACACTGAAGGTTCCTACTGATGATGAGGCACCCCAACCATAGAGTCGAAATGTGATGGAGGTAGTGATATTTTGAAAAGAGGGATCTGACAAATCTATAGATCCTCCTGTATTAGTCGGTGAAGCAATCTCTGTAGTAAAAGCATCCAAACTACTCCTGAAGGAAAAAGTAGTAGGACCTGTTCCACTTGCTTGAGCAGTATAGTCAAATGAAGAAAAATTTAATTTATAGCCGGAATTAGGACTGATAGTAAATTCAAAATAATCAGAATTATCCAAAACCGGAGAATCCCAATTTTTCCCATTATACCTATTATCTCCATTATTGTTAGCTACGCCAGGACCTCTTCCAATACCTGATGCAGATACATTAGGATCTAAATATTGACCAATTATATAAGGATTATCATCACTCGGATCAGACCCAGTTATTTCATTCCCAAAAATCTGACCCTTACCACAAAGAGGTAGCAAAATTGTTAATAACAAAAAGTAGAAGATCCGACGCATACACGAAATTTTCGCTAGATTAAACAATTAATGTAAATGTCGGATTAAGGGACTGAAAAGAAATTGAAAATTAACAACTACCGCTTAAAAGAAAATTTACTTCTAATAAACAATGGACTACCATCCATATACTCCACTTCCGAAGTCAAGGAGAAAGTATTAGGGCCAAACACATAAATATAGTGCATCCAGGCTTTTTGCTTGTTATCTTTCCCTTTACGTTTGGTTACGATTTCAACAGATCCATCAGGGAGTACTTTCCGGCTAATGATGGGGTTGCCACTAATTTTAGAAAAGGAGCCATTCACCTTCAACTGGACCTTATTATCTGCCTTTGGTTCGCTTGGATAATGGTAGCTGAAAACGAAGGTACGGTCGTTTAAAGCCTCTGCGGTCATTTCAACCGGGATGGCTACCTGTTCATTACTGCTATAATCAAGGTAAGTCAACTCACCTTTCCATTGGTCAGATGCAAGGTATTGCAGATCTTCAGCTTGCATTTTTCCCTGTCCAAATGCAATAGTTTGCAGCAAAACAAATGCTGCGAAAACAAAGCGTCTCATGTAAAGTTGGTTTCCTTTTAAAAAATCGGGCATAACAGTACAATGTCAAATATCTCATTTGGAACAAATAATTCGCCAAAGAGCAGACTAAACTTACCTGAAAAAAGGGATTTTAAACCAAGAGGAAAGAAAAGATCAAATTCCGTTTACAAATTGATAATTGTGGCAGGAACCAAGAAATGAAAAACCCGGCGCTCATTTGCATGAGAATCGCCGGGCATTTTTCGTAGTCCGTACGGGAATCGAACCCGTGTTACCAGAATGAAAATCTGGCGTCCTAACCCCTAGACGAACGGACCGTCGGTGACTATCTTTCGATAGCGGGTGCAAAAATAAGCCGTTTTCTAAATATTCAAAATACCCGCGAAAAAATTTTTCAATTTTTTTTCAAAAAATTCATGAACGCATACTTTGTTGTTCAAAATACACTAAGTATATTTGAGCACTCAATTAATAAAACAAATTCGACATGGCTAAAAAAGTTGCAATAAATGGATTTGGCAGAATAGGAAGACTAACCTTCCGTAACCTGCTTAAAAATAAAGATGTTGAGGTAGTTGCCATCAACGACCTTACTGACAATCACACCTTGGCTCACTTGCTTAAATACGACACCATGCATGGTCGTTTTGAAGGCACCGTTGAGTCTAATGATGAGTATATCATCGTAAATGGTAAAAAAATCAAAGCACTTGCTGAACGCGATCCTTCCAAATTGCCTTGGGGTGAAATGGGCGTTGATGTGGTTTTGGAGTGTACCGGTATATTTTTGACTCGTGAAAAAGCAGGTATGCACTTGCAAGCAGGAGCTAAAAGAGTATTGCTTTCTGCACCAGCCAAAGGTTCTGATATCCCAACAGTGGTAATTGGTGCCAATGAAAAATCAATCACCGATGAAGACACCATCATCTCCAATGCTTCTTGTACCACCAATTGTTTGGTACCACAAGTAATGGTTTTGGATAAAAATTTCGGTATTGAGCAGTTTTTCATGACAACCATCCACGCTTACACTGCTGACCAAAACATCCAGGACGGACCTCATGCTAAGGGAGATTTGAGACGTGCACGTGCAGCAGCAGAAAACATCGTACCTACTTCCACCGGTGCAGCGGCAGCTATTTTATTGGTTGCTCCTCACCTAAAAGGTAAAATTGTAGCTCAGGCAATGCGTGTACCGGTTGCAACCGGTTCTTTGACTGATATTACTTGTGTATTGAAGAAGTCAGCTACCGTGGAAGAAGTAAATGCCGCTTTCAAAGAAGCATCTGAAACTTACTTGAAAGGCATTCTTGAGTACAACGAAGACCCAATCGTTTCTAGTGACATCGTTAGAAATCCACACTCTTGTATCTTCGATTCAGAATTAACCAGTGTAAATGGCAATGCGGTTAAAATGGTAAGCTGGTATGACAATGAAGCAGGCTACTCTGCTCGTCTTGCTGACCTGACTGCGATGATTTAAAAAAGAATCATACTGAATTATATACGTCATTGAAAGTAAAAGGGCCCGCTATCACTAGCGGGCCCTTTTTATTTTGCTTTTAAATTTCA
>JAGQWW010000135.1 GCA_020436955.1 Saprospiraceae bacterium
CACACCACTTCAATTTTATTTTAAATCAGGGCCTGCATTAGACGATTTTGATGGCCCTTTTGATTACGTCGTAAAACCTGTTGGGAAAAATACCTTTACAAAGCCCATTGTCATTTTGACCAATAGAAAAAGCTATAGTGCTGCTACTTTTTTCCCGGCTCTGATGAGTGCCTATCCACATGTCACCATAATGGGAGATACGACCGGCGGAGGGGGAGGCATTCCCTATCACCTGGAATTGCCTAACGGTTGGAACTTTCGCCTGAGTACTACAATTACCAAAGATGCTCAAGGTCGAAATATTGAACTTGGGATACCACCAGATAAGCTGGTTAGCCTGGATAAAGAAAAAGCCAATGAAGGCATAGATTCAGTCATTGAAGCTGCATTGGCCCATATCAAGGAAGAAACCGCACCTAAGCCAACTCAGGATGAATAAGCAATATTAAAAAGGGCATCTCCCTGGTTGACAACAGGAGCGTTATTATGTCCAATGATAAATCCGCTTTGTTTTGCCTGTATCGGTATGGTTTTTTGGCCATATGGATCGCCCAGGGTTCCGATTACTTCCTTTTTGTTGACATAAGCACCCGCTGATTTGGTCCAAACAAAAATTCCGGATCTCGGTGCTCGTTGCCAGGTACTTTTTTCAAAAAATAGATTTTTCGCAGGCATAGAATTGCCCTCCATCATTCCTTTTGCGGTTAGCACATTCCGAATGCCATCCATTCCTTTTTTAATGACAAAACCATCCAGTCTGGTCGATTCTCCACCTTCAAATACCAGGATGGGTTTCCCATTTTCGATACCAAATTTTCTTAGGGATTTTGAAATTAATTTGGTTGCAACGGTTACAGGAGCACCAAAAGCGTCTGCCAATGTTCTGGAGGGCTCATGATGAGGAGCAATTCTTACCTGAGGATAATTGAACAGACTTTTTCCTCCGGTGTGAAAATCAATCGCAAAATCGATGAGGGGAATAATTTTTTTACTGATGTTGAATGCAACCCTTGATGCAAGAGAACCATTAGCAACTCCGGGAAAACTGCGGTTCACGTCTTTTCCATCTGGGACGTCCCGACTAAAATTGATAAAACCAAAAATATTGACAAGCGGAATCACAATGACTGAACCGGCATTAAGATTATCGAACCATTTTTCCTGCAGCACTCGACGTACTATCTCTACACCGTTTATTTCATCTCCATGCACACCCCCTTGAACCAAAGCTACCGGTCCGGGGTTAACACTGCGAAAAACGAAAGCATTCAATGAGATGGGCGTTCCGGATGGTAATTGTCCGACAGGAATTTTCACTACCGTCGATTGTCCTTTTTCAATAAATGTATCGTCGATTTTCATTTTTTCTATCGTTTTAAGCCATTTTTAAAATGGATTTTTGCCACATGTGTTCAACATTCAGCAGAAATGATATTTTTCTCTCCAGAGTGGAATTTAGATAGGAATATCCATCAACTTTCAAGAAATTCTTATTGGTTGTCATGGTTTTTTTACTTTTGCATCCCCAATAACCAATAATAGTGTTTGAATTTGTTCCTTTTTTGGAGTTTGAAATTCAAGAGATAAAAGAAAAAAACACAATATGTCGAAAAACCTTCTCATCGTTGAGTCACCTGCCAAAGCTAAAACAATTGAAAAATACCTTGGCTCTGATTTTACGGTCAAATCCAGTTACGGACACATCCGGGATTTGGAGAAAAGTAATATAAGTGTAGATGTCGAAAACGATTTCGAACCGAAGTATGTCGTTTCTCCTGACAAAAAGAAAGTAGTCAAGGAACTGAAGGATTTGATGAAAAAGGTGGATGAAGTCTGGCTCGCAACGGATGAGGACCGCGAAGGGGAAGCCATTTCCTGGCATTTGTGTAAGGTTTTGGGTTTGAATGAAAAAAATACCAAACGTATTGTCTTTCGTGAAATCACCAAACCTGCCATTCAAAATGCAGTTAAACAACCTCGGGTACTGGATCTGGATCTTGTCGATGCACAACAGGCTAGAAGAATCCTGGACCGTCTGGTAGGCTATGAATTATCAGAGGTACTTTGGAAAAAGGTCAAAGGAAATCTAAGCGCCGGTAGGGTACAATCCGTTTCGGTTAAATTAATCGTTGAAAGAGAAAGAGAAATCCTTAATTTCAAACCAGAGGCTTATTTTAAAATACAGGCTATCTTTCTGGTGAAAAATGACCAGGGCAAACAAGTTGAGCTTAAAGCTGAATTGCCAGGCAAATTTTCCGCTATCGGAGATGCAGAAGACTTTATTAAAAAGTGTAATGGTGCTAATTTCAATATCAACAACATTGAAATAAAACCTTCAAGAAGGAAACCGGCAGCGCCATTTACGACTTCTACCTTACAACAGGAAGCTTCAAGAAAATTAGGATTTAGCGTGAGCCGTACCATGCGGACTGCTCAAAAGTTGTACGAAGCGGGTTTGATTACCTATATGCGTACCGATTCCACCGCATTAAGTGATACAGCTATCAATGCTATCGCTGCAGAAATAAACGGAACATTTGGTCAGCGGTACTTGCAGACCAGACAGTATAGAAATAAGGTAGCAAATGCCCAGGAGGCGCACGAAGCTATCCGTCCAACCAATTTCGCAATGAAGTTGGCAGGATCTGACCGTGATCAGGAGCGTTTGTACGAGTTGATTTGGAAAAGAACCGTGGCTTCCCAAATGTCTGAAGCGGAACTGGAAAGAACCATCGTGAAGATTGCCATTTCAACCATCAAAGATTCCTTTTTGCAGGCTGAGGGTGAAGTCCTAAAATTTGATGGATTCCTAAAGGTGTACCTGGAATCAAGTGATGATGAGGATGATGAGGAAACAAAAGGCATGTTGCCTCCTTTGAAAATAGGGCAGGATCTTCCCTTGAAAGAAATGACCGGAACAGAACGTTTTACCAGACCTCCTGCCAGGTATACGGAAGCAAGTTTGGTGAAGAAATTGGAAGAATTGGGCATCGGTCGTCCTTCTACTTACGCTCCTACTATTAGCCGTATCATGGAGGAAAAACGAGGGTATGTGATCCGGGATAGCAGAGATGGGGAAGAGCGAAAATACAAGGTAATTACCTTGCATGACGGGAAAATTGCCACCAAAACTGAAACAGAAAATACCGGTGCAGTCAAAAACCGATTATTCCCAACTGATATGGGAACCATCGTGACTGACTTCCTGGATGAGCATTTCCCTGAAATTATGGATTACCAGTTTACTGCAGATATCGAGCAGCAATTTGATGATATCTCTAATGGTAAGATCGTTTGGACGAAAATGATGAAGGATTTCTATTTTCCTTTCCATAAAACAGTAGAAGACACAGTAGAAACCGCAGAAAGAGCAAGCGGAGAAAGAATATTGGGAACCGATCCTGAAACCGGCAGAAGCCTGCTGGTAAGAATGTCAAGAATGGGTCCGGTAGTCCAAATTGGACATCAGGATGAGTTGGAGGAAGGAGAAAAACCCAAGTATGCCAACTTAAGACCAGGACAATCCCTGGAGTCTATCACCTTTGAAGAGGCAATTGACTTATTCAAATTACCAAAGACACTTGGAGAATACAGAGGCAAGGAGGTATCGGTTGGCGCAGGTAGGTACGGGCCATACATCAAATTCAATGATAGTACCTATGTAAGTATACCGAGGTCAGAAGACCCCCTTGATGTGACCTTTGAGCGTGCTATGGAACTTATCAAGGAAAAAGAAAATGCAGACGCACCTATAGGTACTTATAAGGACCTGCCCATCACAAAAGGAAAAGGTAGATTTGGTCCATTTGTAAAATGGAACAACCTATTTGTCAACGTCCCAAAGAAATATGACTTTGATGACCTGCAAGTTGAAGACGCGATTGACCTCATTCAGAAAAAGGAAGAAAAAGAAGCCAATCGTTACATCAAGCAGTGGACAGATGAAAAGATTGCACTTGAAAATGGAAGATGGGGACCTTTCATTCGCCATGGTAAAAAGTCTATTAGTTTACCAAAAGTAGATGGTAAGCGAATGACACAGGAAGATGCTGAGGAACTGACCCTGGAAGATGTCAAGAAAATAATTGCAGAAGCCGGAAAATAAAAACCGGGAAAAATAAAAAAGAGGCAGTCATGAAAATGATTGCCTCTTTTATTTTTGGTTAAAAGGTGCCATTAAGCCTGGCCACCTTCGCTGTCTTCTACGTCAGCATTTAATTCTCTTTCGATTTCTTCCATGTGTACGTACTCAATTGCTTCTTCCAAAGTAGGAATAAGGGTAAGTACAGTATCCAGACGAGAAATTTCAATCAATTGTTTGACTGAACTATGATTGATTCCGGTAAGGATAAACGAACCAAGGTTTTTCCAAAGCCTGTCAGCTACCAAAATGGAGCTCAAGCCTGAGGAATCAACAAATTTACAGTCAGATAAATCCAGGATAAGATTCCGGACACCCTCATTGTACAGGAAAACAAACTCAGACTTCAAATCTGGAGCGATGGTAGAGTTCAAATTGTCTTCCTCTAATTTCAGGACAGCATACTTATCCTGCTTGTCTAAAGAATATTTCATAATCGTTTTATTGAAATGAATTCAATTCGATGGATTGCAAATTTATCATTTTAAAGAAATTTTCCGATACTTCTTACAAATTCTTTTATTCGCATTTTAAAGTGAAACTAAATTTTTAAATGATTGTTAAAGGATATATAAAAGCCCAACTACCTGCCTTTTTGACACAATAAATCATAGATAAAACTGATTTTTTACATTATTTGGCAGGAAATGCCCGATGGCATGTTTTTTTCAAAGATGTAATGGAGTAAAATCACTTCCCCAAGGCTTTTGATCTTTGTAAAGTTGGAAAATAACTCCTAATATTGTTTGTAAAATATTTTGGAAGCCTGAAAGGAAACCAAATTTAATCTGAACTATTTACAATGGACAAAAAATTTTCTCCCGAAGTTAGACAGGTCATAAAAACCAGTCGCGAGGTAGCAATGAAACTTGGTCACGATTTTATCGGTACCGAGCATTTGCTATTAGGGATTGTAGCTAAGAGAGATTCACTTGCTGTAAAAGTACTGGATTCATTAGAGGTGGATTTGGACGAGTTGGTTGAAAATATCCAAAATTCTATCAAGAAAATCGCCCCTACTAATCATACTTCTCTTGAAATTGGAAGTCTTCCCCTAAGCCGTCAGGCTGAAAAGGTGTTGAAGGTTACCATTCTTGAGGCAAAAAATATGAAGGCCGCAGTTGCAAACCCTGAACATTTAATGCTTTCTATCTTAAAAGAAAACTCTAGCCAGGCATCGAAAGTGATGACTGACTTCGATGTAGACTATGAAGTGTACAAAGCAGAATTAGAGTTTGTAAGACAGGAGCAGGATTTCAATGCATCCTTTATGGATCCTTATTCACAAGCACCTACCGATCCGGAGGAGCCATTTGAAGAGGAAGAACAAACAAGATATCCAAGAAAAGGCTCTACGAAATCTCGTACGCCTGTATTGGATAATTTTGGAAGGGATATCACCAAATTGGCAGAAGAGGATAAGTTGGATCCAATCATTGGACGTGAGAATGAAATCGAGCGTGTTAGCCAAATCCTTTCTCGTCGTAAGAAGAATAATCCAATCCTGATAGGTGAGCCAGGTGTTGGTAAAACAGCCATCGTTGAAGGTCTGGCCCTTCGAATCAACCAGCGCAAAGTTTCCAGAACGCTTTTCGATAAGAGAATCGTGATGTTGGATATGGCTGCATTGGTTGCCGGTACCAAATACCGCGGACAGTTCGAAGAGCGTATGAAAGCCATTATGAACGAATTGGAGAAGTCCAGAGACGTTATCCTTTTCATAGATGAGATTCATACAATCGTTGGCGCGGGTGGTGCAACCGGTTCGCTGGATGCATCCAACATCTTTAAACCAGCGCTTGCAAGAGGTGAATTGCAATGTATCGGTGCATCTACGCTGGATGAATACCGTCAGTACATTGAAAAAGATGGTGCACTGGACAGAAGATTCCAAAAGGTAATGGTTGATCCACCTTCAGCTGAAGAGTGTATCCACATCCTTAATAACATTAAGCCTAAGTACGAGGCATTTCATAATGTAACCTATAGCGATACCTCCATCACCGCTTGTGTGAAGTTGAGTGACCGTTATATCACCGATAGATTTTTGCCGGATAAGGCGATTGATATCCTGGATGAGGTGGGTGCCAGAGTACACTTGAAAAATATCCACGTTCCTAAGCACATCGAAGATTTGGAAAAACAAATTGAAGATGTGAAGGAGCAAAAAAATCAGGCAGTAAAAAATCAGCAGTACGAATTGGCTGCAGATTTACGTGACAATGAATCTAAATTGGCACGCAACCTTGAGATTGCCAAAAACGAGTGGGAGGAAGAAGCAAAAACCAAGCGTTATCCTGTAGATGAAGAAGATATTGCGGAAGTAGTAGCCATGATGACCGGTATTCCGGTAAAACGTGTGGCGCAAAATGAGAGCAAGAAACTCTTCACCATGGCGGCTGATATGAAAAAAGCCATCATTGGTCAGGATGAAGCCATCAATAAGATTACCAAAGCCATTCAAAGGAACAGGGTAGGCTTGAAGGATCCTAAGAAACCAATTGGGTCTTTCATATTCCTTGGACCAACCGGTGTAGGTAAAACGGAATTGGCAAAAGCATTGGCAAGATATCTTTTCGATTCAG
>JAGQWW010000136.1 GCA_020436955.1 Saprospiraceae bacterium
CGGTTATAGATAACGGACAGGTATGGGACGTCACCTCAAGTGGCGCTCTAAAACATTGCTTTGTAACCCACGGTTTAAACCGTGGGTTACAAAGCAATGGAATAACAAAGATGCTAGGCATTATTCTTCCAAGCCATCATGCCACCCAGCAAGTTTCTCACTTTAGTGAAGCCGGCGCCAACTAGCATAGATTTAGCCATGCCGGATCGACCTCCTACGGCGCAATAAACGATTACTTCCTTGTCTTTTAAATCTTGTAAACCGGGAATTGCTGAAGAGAGCGTTCCCAGGGGAATATTTTTACCTCCAATATTAAATTCGGCATTTTCGTAGGGTTCACGCACATCAATGAGGATGGGCGTTTCGTTATTTTCCAACCTTTCTCTAAGGGCTTGTACGGTGATATCTTCCATGGTAACGGGTGTTTTATTTGCAAATGCTTCGCAAAGGTAAAAGACCCAGCCTTTTCACAAATAATTCACCTTAAAACTTCATGACCTTTTTGGTCCAAAGCTCCCTGGATTCGGTATTTACTACTTTGATGAAATACATCCCCTTTTCCAACTGAGAAATATCTATCTGGCCATTTTCAAGGACCATCGATCGTTGCAATACACCCACAGCATTGAAAACCTGAACCTGATAGTCTTCCCACATACCGTAAGGTATTTTCAGGTTCAATTGACCCAGTGTAGGATTTGGAAATATTTCGATATCAGATGATAATCCTGAAATATCATCTGTTCCCGTTGGTAAAGGTCTGCTGTCTCCAAAGATAGGACGAACCATCAAGGCACCGCGGATGAAGGTAAATTTGGAAAGGTTTTCCCAACGGATACCGGTATTTTGATAAATCTGATTGATTGCACCTGGGTTATTTTTATCAAATCCTACCGGAATAGGATTCGCTGCATTTGAACCTTGCTGCCAGCCTACATAAAACTCGCCTGCTGGAATTTCCAGGGCAATAGGTTGGTCTGGCTGTTCAGGATCGTATAATCCGTATGTGGTAAACCCTTGCAAGGTATCATATACATTATCTGCATAAAACGGACGCAATAAAGTCCTGGTATAAGTGATTTCCCTGGAGAAAGTATCCAGGGGCCCAACATGGACCAAAAGATTGAAAATCTGATTTTGCACATCACCATTTACATGTGGGAAATGGAACATCACCCCACGCAAAGAGTCCGTCACATTCGACTCGTACCGAACCAACATCATAGAACCATTCCCATTCAACTCTAATGCACCTTCTGCAACACCATCATCATAAGCGTAGTAGTTGGAAAGGTCGGTGTCGGTATAGCAGGTGTTGTTGGAATTTGTATATTGGGGTAATTCTTCTGCATTTAACCTAGAGAGAAAATAGGAAGTTCTGATTTTGGCCTTTACAATTCCATTAATATCAGATGATATATTGGAGCTCAAGGTTCCTGCATTTCTTACAGGGTTTTCATAATAGACATTTTTCATTGTGGGGACGTTCCTTTGAATCGGCTCCAATAATCTTTCACCTGAGGTTAAAGTTGTACCAGTTTCGAGATTTACAACCACAAACTCATCGTTTTCAATTGGCTGATCAGAGAAATCAAGATTATAAAGACCAACTGAATAATTATTTAATATTTCTTGGTCCTCAAAACCTCGGAATTGTTTTAAAGGCATGGCAGTATACCTTTTTAGGACTCCTGAAGGTGTCGTTGTAAATGCTATGTCATTTAACGATGGAGAAACATCTGGTCTTGGAGCTAACCAAACATAATCCAAATTCCAGTTCGAATAAGCCCCACTCCTGTCATTTAACGTCTTAAAGCGGAATTGGAATCCTTTATGAAAAAATTTAGGATCACTAATTCCAAGGGCATGATAGGTAAATTTTGGAAAAGAATCCAAAGGAATAAATCCTTCTACCCCGGGTCTTGAAAACACATGAACCCAATTTCCATCTACATCCTTGAATTCGACAATGAGGGAATCAGTACTAATAGGAACAAACCCTAATCCTCTGGGTTGGGCGAAAAAACTGAATATAACATTGTTACCAGGAGTAGTAGTAGTTAAATCTATTTGTTTACTGGTTAGGTAATCTGCTGTTCCAAAGTTCCCTCCGTAAGGTCTTCCCGTTTTGGAAAGCCCGTCAAAAGTGGCTACACCCCAGGAAATTGGATCTATTGCTAAGGAAGAATTGATAAATACATCCTGATTCAACCAACGACCTGGATCAGGGTATGGACCTTCATATGCAAAGTCATCCAGGAACGGCAAATTCAAAGTATCTCCTTCAATGGCGAATGGCACCTTCACTGTATCACAGACAGCGAAATCATCACAATAGACCAGACAAACGGTATCTGTGCCGGGGAAATAACTAGACTCGTATACCACACAAAAATCAGGTTCACTATAGGTTGTAAAATATACCAATTGCTCACCTTCACCTTCGTATGGGTCCGGGCAGGCTACGATCTTTCCACAGTTTAAGGTACCCGGTAAAGTAATAGGGGTAGCACAATAGGTTCCCATCGTTTTCGGCTGCCAGGGCTGTGTCGGCTCTACATAGGAAGTATTATGTCTTTTGATAACCAAAGGAATCATGAGTGTATCACAAAATGGATTTGCCCCTGTATTACAACGTGCCACCAACACGGTATCTCGCTCAGCTATGATGCCTTGATTGGCAATAAACCTGAAATTTTCTCCTGAAATCCCAGCGGTACCAAAAGGAGATGGAGGAGAAGCAATTAAAAAGGTATCGAAAAAAGGAGAACTAAGGGAGACCAAAGTTGAGTCGCCGGCTACCACATATTCTACTCCACTTTCCAACATAGGACAACCAGCTTTTGCAGCCTCATCTGCCGAAGGGCGTTGGCCAGTCAACATTTCAATTTGTTGAAAGGTATTTTCCAGTTGCTGTTGGTATTGTCTTTCCACCACCGGATTATTCAGTAAAGGCTTAAGGGTGAAACCCGGTTCAGGTTTTTGGGCAACAGTCAATAAAGGCAATATAAAAAAGAAACCTAGTAGGTATTGAAGTCTCATGAAATGTCTATTTGGAAATATGTTCCGTGTTATATCTTTCTGCTTGGGACAAACGAGAAATATTACACTTTGTTGCTAATGTTAAGCTTTAAAAATGCCCGCAAATTTGACCATTTCTACCAAAAATTCAAGAAAAATCTTCTATAAACCTTGTTGATTCAGAAGGCCTTACATTTTGGTCTGTAAAACTACCTTTCCCTTTGTTTTGCCCGATTGGAATAATCTGATAGCTTCATGGGCCTCTTCAAATGGAAAAACATGGCCCACATGAGGTGGTTTCAAATCCATTTCTTCCAATTCTTTCAGGCCTTCATTCATCAAATCTATCCGCTCATACAGCCAAATCAAGTTAAAACCCATGATGGCCTTGTTCCACTCTACCAACTTCTGGGGGTCAATTTTTGGGCTTTTCCAGTACTGATACATCAATTTTAAAAAATTGGGTTTATTGCCTACCGATGCATATCGAGCAGACCCATAGACCACTATCCGACCCATAGGGGTCATTATTTTAAAAGGGATTTTAAAAAACTCGCCCCCAATACTATCCAGGACCAAATGAAGTGCTCGTTCTCCCAGGGCATTTTTGAGTTTGGTTTCAAAATTTTCATCCCTGACAATTACCTCATCATATCCTTCAGCTTTGGCAAAATCGACCTTGGCTGGTGAACCAACGGTGCCAATGGTATAGGCCCCGTAATGTTTACAAATCTTAACGGCCTGAATACCTACTCCACCAGCAGCTGAATGCACCAAAACTGTCTGCCCTTTTTGTAGGTCCCCTAGATTTTTCAATGCGTAATAGGCGGTTATAGTCTGAACCAGATATGCAGCTCCTTCATCAAAGGACCAATTGCCCGGAATTTTAAAAATATATCGTGCATCCTGGTTGAGTCCTTCAGTATAGGCGCCAAATCGAGAAATACCCATCACCCGGTCCCCAACTTTAAAATCGGTTTCCCCTTCGCCGGTTTTCACAATTGTACCGGCATATTCCAACCCGGGGGTGAAATTTCCCTTGGGGGTAGCACTGTACAAACCCCAAATAGCAAAAATATCTGCGAAGTTGAGTCCAACTGATTTGACTGCAATTTGTACTTCTCCCGGTCCGGGATCTGGCAAATCAATGGCTTTTAAATGGAGATTTTTAAGGTTGCCGGCGGTGAGTTCGTATCGTTGGTAGGCCATTCTTTTTTACGCTAAATTAATTTTTTCAGCATAAATAAGATTCGGGAAAGCGAATTGGACTATTCGTGGCTCTTTTTCGGGAGTGTGAAAATGAAAGTAGAACCTTCTCCTTCTATTGATTCTACCCGGATGTTTCCACCCAGTCGCTGCACAATTCGATGGCAAATGGCTAAGCCGATTCCGGTTCCTTCATATTGAGACCGTGCATGCAATCGTTGAAAAATTTCAAATATCCTTCCGAGGTTTTCCGGCGCAATTCCAATCCCGTTGTCACTGACACGAACTTCGACCATTCCATTTACGGTATGTGCACTGATATGAACCTTGGGCTTGGTATCGGGCTTTCTAAATTTGATTGCGTTGGAAAGCAAATTTTGAATCAATAAAATCAACAAAGAGCGGGCACTGTAGACTTCCGGCAGGTTGTCATCATAGGTTATTCTGGCTTCAGACTCTTCTATCAAAACTTTCAAATGCACCTTACAGATGTCTACAATATATTGAAGTTCAAGCCATTCAAATTCTTCATCAGACTTACCAACCGTGGTATACTTAAGCAGGGCATCCAGTAATTTATTCATCCTGGTGACACCTTCCGTGATGTACCCGAAGTAGGTTTTGGCTTTTTCGTCGAGTTTATCCTCGTACATCCGGGTAATAATCTGTGCATAAGACCCAATCATACGAAGTGGCTCCTTTAAGTCGTGAGAAGCTACGTAGGCAAATTGCTTCAGGTCCTCGTTCATTTGGACCAATTCATCATTTTGCCTCTTTATCTGGTCGCTTTTATCCAATAAAAGCGATTGGTATTCATTTTCCTTGGTGAGTTGTTCTATTTCCAGTTGTTTTTCTCGCAGTGCATTTTTGATTTCTAGGTCCAAAAACTGACGGTTCAACTGGGTACGGGTAAATGCTTCTTGTTTTTCGGCCAGCTTTTTTAACTGATGGTAGGCTTCTGACAAAGCCCCCATTTTTTCTAAAATATCGGCCAGAATTTGATATCCTTTTATCTGGGAAGCTTCATCACCCATCGATTCCGCTACAGCGATGCCTTCTTCTGCTTTGGCTTTTGCCAGGTCCAGGCTTTCCTTTTTTAAAAATATAACAGCCTGGTTGAGCAAGTTGATTTGCTTACCATTTACACTGCCGATAGCATCTAAAAGTTCTGCAGCAGCACGCGTATAATTGGTGGCTTTTTCGAGTTCTCCCAGTCCGGTATACACCTTTCCGGTTTGGGCCAGCGCCAATGCTTTTTCGCCCTGAAGATGCGCTTCATTAGAAAGGGATAAGGCTTTTTCAAAATAAGGTTTTGCCTTTTCAAACCTTTCTCTGGAAGCATGGATATTTCCGACATTATTAAAAATGGTCACTAGCGCTTTTTTGTCCAAAAGATCCTCATATTGACGCATCACTTCTTCATAGCGCAAGAGGGCATCATCATAATTATAAAGATGCGCATAAATGGTAGCCATATTGATTAAGCAATCCGCAATACTCTGCTGATACCCGATGGCCTCACTTTTCATTAGGGCATCCTGGAAATATTGCATGGCGATTTTATAGTTGTTGCGCGAAGAAGACACAATCGCCATCACCATCAGCGCATGTATTTCCTTTTCTACGTCTTCCAAGCCCCGGGAAAGTGCCAATAATGCCTGACCATATTCCAGCGCCTGAAAAAAGTCATTTTTCCGAAGCAATACATTGGCAAAAAGACTATACAATTCAGCGAGTAATTCTTTCTCTTTTTCCTTTTCAAAATTGGCTTGAAAAAGTTCCAGTGCCTTCCAACAAATTTCACTTGCCACTCCCAATTTACCTTCTTCGTAGGCCAAACTACCCTTTGTAAGAAAATAACGGATAGTAAGTCTTGAATCCGAAAAACCGGAACTCTGCACAATTTTTTCTGCATCGCCCAGGCAGGCATATGCCGCTTCCATATGATGCTGGTAACCCAACACTCTAGCCTTATTGATGAGTAAATCGACCTTATTTTCCTTGGAAGGAGCCCAGTGCAACCCTTCAGCTTCTTGCAAAAAATCCAAAGCTTTTTGATAATACAAAGGATTGAGGGCATAACGGGCATTGGTAGAAAAAATACGCGCAAGCAATAGACAGGTACGAAAAACATCAGCCGCACTCCCTTCTTTCCTGGCAAAATCCAGCGCAATCTGAGCAGCCACCAGCGCCTTCTTCAGCATCTTATGCCGAAAATGCTCCAGGGAGTCCTGAAGCAAAGTATCCATCTGCGCTGTATTTTTAGTTGGAAGCATGGGAAAATTAGATGCTGGTTGCTGGATGCAAGATGCTGACAGTGCATCTTAGGCTAACTCAACCTTACATTACGAAAGGTATTCCAAAAAGGTGCAAAAAGGGTGAGAGGATGGAGGATGGAGGATGGAAGATGGAGGACATTTGGGATGGGAGATGGGGGATTGGGGATTGGGGATTGGGGATGGAGGTATGAGGTATGAGGTATGAGGTATGAGGTA
>JAGQWW010000137.1 GCA_020436955.1 Saprospiraceae bacterium
GAGTGCCGTAAGGATCGGATTCTTTTCCTTTTTTGAGTTTATCCGGATTTGGAAAATATTGTAAAAACAATTTTTTCAAGGCTCCGCTCAAGAGGTGTAACGCTACATTGTAAGGACCTTCCTGTTCACCCTCATACACCAATTCAACCTTGCCCGTAATGGCAGGTACCACACCCCAGAAGTCAGTTACTCTGGCAGTGGTAGACTTTTCTTTATTGATGAGCATCCGGCGTTCGGCTGTGCTGACCAGATTTTCATATCCTGCAATGCTCAGACGAGCAGATACACCACTTTTTTCATCGATCAACTCACTTTCCCGAGCTTCGAAACTAATCATCTCTAACAAGTCCTTTAATACCTCCGGCACCTTCACAGTTTTTTCCTGATCAGGAGAAAGAGAAGCTTCCTGGCTGGTGATGGTCTTAGCAATATCTATTGAAATCGGATAATGCGTAAGTATTTGACTTTCAATACGGTCCTTCAAAGGCGTGATAATGCTTCCTCTGTTGGTATAGTCTTCCGGATTGGCCGTAAACAGGAACTGGATATCAAGTGGTAGGCGGAGTTTGAAGCCCCGAATTTGCATATCACCTTCCTGTAAAATATTGAACAAAGCTACCTGGATTCTTGCTTGTAAGTCCGGTAATTCATTCAATACAAACAGAGAACGATGCGCTCTTGGAATCAATCCAAAATGAATCACGCGCTCATCGCTATAGGGCAATTTAAGCGTTGCTGCTTTGATAGGATCAACGTCACCGACAAGGTCTGCCACACTTACGTCAGGGGTAGCCAATTTTTCGACATATCTTTTGTCACGGTGTACCCATTCGATAGGTGTTTTATCACCTTTTTCTGCAACCAGATCTTTTGCAAATCTGGAGATAGGATCCAACGGGTCGTCATTCAATTCACTTCCGGCTACGATAGGCATGTATTCATCTAGCAAGGAGACTAAAAGACGGGCGATTTTTGTTTTGGCCTGTCCTCTCAAACCCAGCAACAGGATATTGTGGCGAGAAAGGATGGCTCTTTCTATGTCCGGCAAAACAGTATTGTCGAATCCCAGGATACCCTGGAATACTTTTTCTCCGCTTTGTAATTTTTTAATGAGGTTTTCTCTCAATTCCTCTTTCACCGAGCGGCTTTTATAGCCACTTTTCTTCAATTCACCAAGGGTGTTTATGGTAGGCATACGTTTAAGGTTCTTTTGTAAAGACAGAAAACAGGGATTTAAGCAAATTGTTTGCCTTGGCTTGCTATTAAAAATTATAATATCAGGTTGATGCGAATCATAATTATTTCTGACCGGCATCATCCCAAATGCACTGGAGTAGAGGTTATATTTGAAATGTTCTTAAAAATTATTTTTTCACTAAAATTTTCGTCATGTCACTGATTAAATGGAGAGAATCCGACTTGATCCCTAGGTTCTCCGGCATGGTGGAAAACCTGTTTAGGGACGATGACTTTGCCGCTGATTTTTGGACAAGAAAATCAATGGTACCATTGGTCAACATTAAGGATACTGCCGAAAACTACATTATGGAGTTTGCAGTACCCGGCTTGAAGAAGGATGACTTCAATGTTGAGCTAAAGGACAACATGTTATGTGTTTCTTGTGAAAAAGAACTTTCTGATGAAAAGAAAGATGACAATTTTACAAGAAAGGAATTTAGCTACGAGAAGTTCAGCCGTTCTTTCTGGTTACCTGAAAACGTAAAGGCTGATAAAATTGAGGCCGATTACCGTGATGGTGTTTTGATGGTAACTATTCCAAAATTGGAAGTGAAAGAACCCAATCCTTCCAAGAAAATTAAGATTGGCTAGGTAGTCATCCGGAGTTGGTAAGCATTCTTCGGATGTTTCACTGAACCATGTTTACCAACTTCTCATTAAAAATGAAAAAACGCAAATCATGATAAATACAGCTCAAATCACAGTCGGTAATCTTATGACCACCCTTCCAGTTACGGTTGGTCCTAATGATACCCTTTTAAAGGTGAAGGAAATATTCGGCACCATGAACATCCACCATATTCCTGTGATAAAACACAAAAAGGTGGTGGGTATTATTTCTAAAAACGATTTTTTGGCTATTTCTAATGCCTTTCCATTATTCAATGAAGCCAAGCGCGAAAGCTACAATGACAAATTGTATGCAACACTGTTGGTGGAAGAAGTGATGACCAAACAGGTAGCCAAGGTGAATCCTGAAGATTCTATTGAGATCGTTGCCGGCATTTTCAGGGAAAATCTGTTTCATGCTCTTCCGGTAGTAGATCAAAATAGCGAGTTGGTTGGGATTATAACCACTTTCGACTTGTTGAATTACTTTTTTAATGAAAGGCTTCCATTGGAATAACTTTCAGGTAAATCCGGGATTATGAATAAGCAAACTGAATTGGTTAAGGTGATGACCACCAAGTTGAAAAAAGTGCGCGAGTACGACACTATCGAGTCAGTTGCACAACTTTTTGAAAAACACGACTTTCATCATATTCCAGTTGAAAACGAAGAAGGGAAGATGGTGGGTATCATCAGCAAAACAGATTTTATGAATCTGTCCTATGGGATGAGTTTGTTCAATAATCCGCAAAAGGATATTTACAACAGGGCACTGTATAAAACTACCCTGGTTAAAGATGTCATGAGTAAAATTGTTGTGTCCTTGCGACCTGAAGACTCTGTGGAACTGGCTGCTAGAATTTTTAGGGAAAATCTTTTCCATGCGTTACCGATTGTAGATGATGAAAAAGTAGTAGGTATTGTAACTACTTTCGACCTTCTCAAGTTTGCTTTCAGGTAAACTAAGACCTTGTGAAGGTCGCTGTATTTATCGGTTGTTTATAAAGGAAATGGGTAGTAAAATACCCATTTTTTAATGTCTCTTTGGAATGGTTTTGGCTTTTTAAATGCTATCTGGCGCTCAACAAACTTTTATCGGGCTTTCCGGAATTTTATAAGCGCCGGGTACGATAATCCTATGATTAAAAAGCTGCTAACCATACTTGGTGTAGTCCTCCTTCTGTGTGTCCGATTGTCTGCGCAAGATAATCTGCAGGTAGCTTTTTTGCCCAATGGGATTCCTGATAACCTCAATGTTTGTGGGGATCCTGACACGCTTGCCATTCGTATAGTTCTTCTCAACAACACAGATACGCTTGCTAATCTTCGGGGTGATTGGAACCTCTTTGAAGGGATTGCACTGGAAGAGATTTTGCCTGTTTCAACTCCTGGTATCAATTGGTTGAATCCGGGTGACGCAAACCATCCGCAACTCAGTTTTCCTGATTTGTCTCCGGAAAATAATGAAATTATCCTTTGGGCTACCATACGTGCCAACTGTTCGCTTTCTGATACTATCAGTCAAAATAACCAATTGCAAGTGCGCAATCGATGGTTGTTTAGGTATGATATCAATGACCAAACCGACCTGTCTGAAAGTGAAGTTTCGGTTTCATATCGAGATGCGATTTCCATTCCCTTTTTTACTATGGATTTGAGCAGGCCGACGGCAGCTCAAAGGGTGGGGGATTGTTTCAATAGAGATTTTACGATTAGCAATACTTCCTTAGATGCTTATGTCGACACCTTATTTTACAGCAATGTGCAGGCTGCCGGCGCTGAAGTGACTGCTTTGATGGTGAATGGTCAATCCATTCCTTTCACAGCGACTCCCGCAGGTCCCAATCTTGTCAGGATAGAAGCAAAAATTGCAGGTGCTGTTTTCGAATTAAATGACAGGATAGGCGGGCAACCCGGTAATGGTGACCAACGACTGGATGCCAGGGAACGGTTGACTTTAACTGAGGTGCTTTGCATGGTTAGTTGTGATATTTCAGCCAACAGTCAGCATTTTTTAGCTTGGGGCTGTGGGGGGATGACCTGCAATACCAATTCGATTTCGGACTTTCTTTCAACAGGTCAGGGTGAAGCAAATATTTGTATTAACAATACCCAGAATCAGGACGCAGGATATTGTCAGACAGGATTTACCACCTTGCAAGTCTGCAACATGGGGCTGGAATTTGACCCCGGATTTGGTACCATGGCAGACATGGATGTTGCCATCGGTTTAGGTGGAACTTTTCAATCTAATTTATCCGGATACAATATCACTTCCATTCGAATAGGATCCGTTTTTATTCAAAATTGGTCGACAGTCATGTCCTTGGACACCATACCTGAATTGTCTGTAGATCCGGATGGACCTGGTGGCCTGGAAGATTTGGATGGCGATGGCTATTTTGATGATTTGGCAGTAGATCAGACCTTTGAGGTAACCGCCTTTTTTGAATTTGACTGTAGTCTTGCCAATACTTTCGAGCCTGCAGATAGCTGTTTAAATAATTTTTCTACCAGCCTTAATGCCAGGATAGATTTCACAGATGCTTGCGGTGATAGAGTTCAAAATCTGGTAAGTTCATTTTACAGACCTACTAATGGCAACTCTGGATTTTCTGCCAATTCTGATACAGATGCAACTGTTGAGGAAGATGTTTTTTATGTAGTCCACAGGGAAAACAGAGCAGTTAGAAATTTCGCCACTACCTGTCCCAACGGGGGCGTTTTTATAGCGATGGTGGAATTACCCCAGGGTATTACGCCAGTGTTGAATGAAACCCGGTTGGTAAAAAATGAAGCTTCCAATTTTAATCTCCTTGGAAGTTCGATTAACAATGGTTTGCTTACCCTTGAATTTGGAGGGCCGTTGACTCAGTTTCTTACCGGTACCTATGACTTGATATTGGCCTTTGAAGCCGATTGTACGGCAGAACCGGGCCCTAGCAGCTTCCCATTGACTTTTGAATTTTCCTGCCCTGATTGTGATTGCCATCATATTTGGTTTTGTGATGAGTTGGATGGTCCCTGGTTGCATTCGACCAGCCCGCCTTGTCCACCAGGTTCTGTATTGGATTGTCCGGATGGATTACTCACTACGGAATTCAATGTAGACAGGACCACTTTTGGTTTTGTGGATAATGCCTTTACCATTCCTTTTCCGGAAGCACAGGCAAACAAAAAAGTAGCCATTTCATGTGATGAAGTAGCCACAACTATTCGTGCTACCATTGGTGACCTGGCAGTGAATGATAGTTTAGGTGTTTATTTTGAATATGAAAATCCGGATAATTCCGGTTCCACCGTTCCATTATTTCTTTTTAAAGCGGGAACAGTTTCCTTTTTTAAAAATGGCATAGAAAATACCTGCCAGGTCGATGGTGCTCAAGTAGCATTTGATGGTAATGGTCAGGTAAAGACCAACAGTGTCCAATTAGGCGAATGCCTGCAGGACCTTGGATTAGTATTGGAGCCTGGAGACTCCATTGTATTTACCGGATTATGGAAATTGAATGAGGATGGCCCTATTCCTTTTCAGTTTAAGGAGATTCCGTCTTTCAGAGGATATGCTTTTGCAACTCGCAACGGAATACGGAAATGGTGTGATTCTTATGGGGAAGATTTTACGGTTGCAAAGACCAATACGGTTCTTGATTTTCCAAATTCCAATGACTTTCCGGAAGGTTGTGATGCAGTAAATCTGGATTTCAAAATCGTTACGGTCAACAACGGATTTAGAGATTATTTTGGTGATGAATTGCGTCCTTCCGTTAAGGTCGATTCGCTGATTATGCAGTTTGATACTGCGGTATTCGAAGCATTTTCAGATTTCACGGTTGAAGTGGCGATCCCAGGTCATCCGGTTCATGGCAATGCATTTTACGAGCTGGCACCCTTAACAGATTTCCCGGATGGGATTTATAGAGCAGTTTTTGACACTTTGAATCAAACGCCAGTATTTAACACAGCCTCCAACGCTCCATTCAACTTTAGAATCAACCTGACACCAAATTGTCAAAGTAGAATCGGGAGTTCGACCGGCGATAATCAATATCATTTTAATACCAGCCTGGATTTCAAGGATAGGTTTTACGCCTCTTTTATCGATGATGGCTCATGTGTAGCGGAAAGGACTGAAACTATTGACCAAAATATTGCATATGAAAATCCACCTCAGGTTACTTTCTCCCCTTTGAGCCCAACTGATTTTGTGTTGTTGGGGGATACTGCCGTGTGGACTTTCCAGATTTGTAATAATTCGTTTGTGGGTTCAGCAGGTGGTACATGGCTTTCTTTGGAAAGTCCCAATGGTGCCGTTGAAATAGTGAAGGCTGAGGATATTACCGACCTGGATTCGATACAGCAACTAGGTATAAATGCCTACGGCAATACTGGGAAAAATATCTTTGTACTGGCAGATGGTTTGTCCAGCGCTTCATCTCAAAGTGCCTTTGATGATATTTGTAATGTAATCCGGGTTAAAGGTTTAGTTTCTGTTTGTGGTACTTCTAATCTGACCGCAAATGCCGGGTGGAACTGCGAACAATATGATGCAGATACCTGGAATCCGCAAGATTATCCACCTTGTACTCAACTGACTATCCCATTGACTATCTCTACAAGAGATCCATTTCTGGAGGCCAGCGTGCTATCACAACCCGGTAGCAATTTGGACATTTGTGATACTGCCACGATGGAAATAATAGTCCGAAACGTGGACCTGGGTGCTACTTTCGATTTGGAGAGTGTGTTCTCAATTCCCGATGCAGGTATTGCCTTTATCCCGGGAAGTTTTGAGCTGGCTTATCCAAGTAATAGTCCTTATGTTTCCATTGGGTCTGATCCCGGTTTTACGATATCTCAA
>JAGQWW010000138.1 GCA_020436955.1 Saprospiraceae bacterium
AGACACAGGTTAATCCATTTGGGACCGCAATTTTGATATGCATGCTATCAGGTTCGTCCAATGGGTGATCTTTACAGGGCCACCAAAGGCTGGCACCATCTCCTTCGCAAGCCACACCAATCCAGGGATTGTCATCCAGATCTTTTTTCCAAACAAATCCACCATCCCATGGAGCATTTCTAGCTTCGCGTGGTTTTCCCTGATATTGAATAGTGAATGAAAAGTTGGAACCGGATTTTACAGTTTTGGGGAATTCAACATAAATAGCATTAAATAGCCTGGTATATTTTAATTCATTTTTTCCAGAAGTAATGGCCAGGACGTCCATGTTTTCATACAAATCAGCTTGTACCTTTTTCAAATCTTCGGTTGCACTCGCATGAAAAGTAATAGCGCCAGATAGGAATCTCCTTTCCGGATCGATAGTGATATCCATATCGTAGGAATGCAAATCATAATTGGACCGGAGCGGCCCATAGGTGCCTCTTACGGAATCTTTGTCAGTAAAGGCATACCGTTCAAAGTATTCAATTTGAGCAAAAGTGCTTCCACCCAAAATCATAAAAATCAGTAGTAACCAAAACGTACGCAACATGCAATCAATGTTTAAAGGCAAGTATAGGTAATTCCCTAAAAATTTGCCGGGCTTTTGTGTTCAAAGGCATTACTTTTCAACGATTTCAAATGCCTGTTTTATTTCATGGCCATCCTGATCAATTAAGGTCAGGGTATGCTTACCAACCGGCGGAGCACACTCCAAATGGTGGAAGTCCATGGTTTTGCCTACATAGGTTTGGTCTATGTGCCAATAGATGGTAGCTTCCTTCTTTCTATGGGTTGCCTTGAAAATGACATGCTCCTGCTTGCCGGCAAATCCTTTAGGCACATAGATTTGGGTGAATTTGCGCGGGTAGATTAATTCCATGGTTTCACGGTCCGGGTCTACTGCATGGCAACCTTCCTTAAAAGGTGGTATAGGTTTGTAACCCGGGTCTACTGTCTTATAAAAATGTTCTTCCAGTGGACTTAGGATAAACCAGGGAAGGTGCTTCATATTTTCCGGAGGGTAACAGCCGGCATGCACACTGTATTTTGCCAGGGCATCGAGGTGTAGGATAGTGTGCCTTTTACAAGGATTACTTCTTTTCCCGGCAGCCGGAACCCATTCTTTTTTTGCAGGGCATAAATGCGTTGCTAGGTCTCCACTTTGGGCACACACATCTATTTCTATCATATCATCGTAGGGCTGTTCAAACCAGGATTGATTGGGTAAGAGGTCAAAGACATCAAAGAGTATCGGTGCGGCTGCATGCACTCCGATAAGCCCCGGGCGACCTTCCCCATCAGCATTTCCTACCCAAATACCTACCGCATATTTTTTGGAAACTCCTACTGCCCAGGCATCGCGGAAACCAAAACTGGTTCCCGTCTTCCAGGCTATCTGACGACTATTGGAAAAGACTTCCCAATTGCCCATCTGATCGGGTCTTTCCAATTGTCGCATCGCCTCAAAAGCCGACCAAATAGCTCCTGCTCCTAACACCGGAGCCTCAGCTTTTGGCCCAAGCGAGGGGTTTTCTATTTTGACAGTAGTTCTTAAATATCCGGGTGGTCTGAAATCATTTTTAAAATATTGGCTGCTTTCTCGGTTGAAATGAATCAGGGTACGGGCCATACAGGCGTAGGAGTTGGTGATTTCTTCCAGATTTATTTCCCCACCGCCCAAAATGAGCGGTAATCCATAATAGGTGGCAGACCGATTGAAGGTAGTAAAATGCATTTTTTGGCTCAGCTCAAAATGAAATTTCTCAAGTCCGTGCAGTTCCAACATCCGAACCAAAGGTACATTGAGAGAACGGGTTATAGCTTTTTGCGCTGACACTAAGCCATCGTAAGTGTTGGAATAATTTTCAGGGCTGTATCCTGCATAGTTGATTGGGACATCAGGTACAACCGAATGTGGTAATAGATCCCCTTCATCCAACATAAATGCATATAGGATGGGTTTCAAAATGGACCCTGATGACCTCGGTGCTTTAATAATATCGACCGACTGACCGTGTTCTATGCCTGCATCCATTATGTTTCCGGTATAGGCCATCACCTCACCTGTTTCAACATCCATAACCATGATGGCCAGGTTGTGGATTTCATTTTCAGACAAGTGGTCATAATGCCTTTTTGCAAGGGTATTTACTTCAATTTGCAATTGCCTGTCGAGCGTTGTTTGAATTTTTGCTTTCCTTAAATCCTTATCCGTGGAAAGCCTATCCAGCAGATGTGGAGCGTATCTGGGTAAAGCAAATGGTTGAGGAGGTATAGCTTCTTCTTTTGCTAATGACCAGGATATGGAATCTATGATTTCATTTTCCAGCAAGTCATCCAATAGTCGATTCCTTTTGGCCATTAATAGCTCCCTGTTTCGTCCGGGATGGATGAGGGCTGGGCTGTTTGGCAAAACTGCAAGAGTAGCTGCTTCGCCCCAGGAAAGGCTAGTAGGTTTTTTGCCGAAAAAACGCCAGGTAGCAGCTTCAAGACCAACTACATTGCCACCAAATGGTGCGTGGCCTGCATATAATTGAAGTATTTCTTTTTTAGAATAGGATAATTCGAGACGGGTAGCCAGCCAGACTTCTATCAGTTTTTCCCAAATGGTTCTTTGTTTACCTTTCCGCGCCAGCCTGATAACTTGCATAGTCAAGGTACTACCCCCAGAAATAACTTTCCCGGCTTTTATGTTTTGCACCACGGCACGCCCCATACTGATAGGGTCCACGCCCGGATGATAATAAAACCGTTTGTCTTCAAAAGTGGTTATAGCCTTTTCAAATCGATAGGGAACACTGTCCGGCAAGGGAAATCGCCATTGTCCGTCACTTGCGATTTTTGCAGCCAGCAATTGGTCATTTTTGTCAACCAAAACAGAAGAGAGTGGATCTTCAAACAAAGGAGAGGGCAAGCTAATAAGCCAAAAAAGCAAAACAGTAGCAACAAGGAGCCACCATTTCTTCTTTTTTACATATGAAAGCAATTGCTTCAATACTTTTGAATTGTTCTACTCCTAACGAAAATACTGACAAAAGCTTATATGGAAAGCCACCGGGGATTAATTTTCAACAGGAACCTTACTTTCTTTGATGATAAAGAAACCATCATCTCCTTGTTTTTGATAACGCGGCATCAAAATCAATCCGTCATCGGGAGACAGGATTGGGCCATCTGCATCAGTACCCAACAATTGGTCTTTTTTAACAGGTTGAAAATTGCGCAGACCGGGAACTAATTCAAAGACTTCATTTCCTTTTACATGGTAATTGGTAACCAGCTCATTGACCTTAGGCAGGTTTTTTGAAAAATCAATCAGCAGTTCGTCGTGACGATTTTCTACATCTTCTTTCCTCACGCATTGTACAGTTCTGAGGCAATTGATGACGGCAGCAATGGAACGGTTGACCGATAGTGGTTCTTCGTGTTGTCCGGCTTCAAAGGAGACCGCTACTGTGGGGATTGGGAAATTTTCATTGGTGAAATAATGCAAGGAAGTCCCTTGTATACCTTTGGTAAGGCCAAGGATAACCGGTGCATGCAATTGAACCCCAATCTCAAGGCTTTCTTTGGTTTCGTTGACGATGGTAAAAATACCTCCAAATGCGGAAGTTGTATGGAGGTCCAAAACCACCATTTTGGGTGGACGATATTGTTCTATTTCTTCCCTCAGAAGCGTTAGGATTTCAAAAATCTCCCTGTCTTCTGCTTCCAATGTTTCAGGGGGGCTGTTGAGTATTCTTTCCGCATTTTCAGTTGTCCACTGCCTGTTGAGGTCCTTTTCCAGGTACCTGACATTTTTATTGAGCGCCTGCAGATTTCCTTTGATTCCCAACAATCGCCCTCTGAAGCGGAAATAAGGGTTCGTTATGGGCTCCACCTCCAGCATTTTAAACACCAGTTCCAAGGCTTCCACCCCTGCTTTTTCATTTCCGTGCACCCCTCCCATGCAAACCACCAGGGGGCCGCCTCTTTCTCCGGTAAACCTTCCAATTATGCGCTCAAATGCCATTACATGATTTTTTGCAAAGTTGAAAAAATCCCTTAATTCAAAAAATGCTATTTGGAAAAGTCCCTGGGTCAATGCTGAAAATCATCATTAGAATTTAATTAGTTTGTGCAGATTTTGTACAATTTTTTTCAAATTTGTGACATTATAAAAATGATCTCGTCTGAAGGTGGAGTAGTTAATTTGATCTATTCTTTATTCATTCAAGACCTCCAAAAAACCATATTTCGATAGTTTAGGACCTCGGCTGCACAGCAGCCGGGGTTTTTTATTATCCTTTCCAATGCCACAAGTATCTGCATGCTATGGTGCGATAGGGTCCCCATGGAGCTGCTATCTCTTCCAGTTTTTGGTATAATGCTTTCTTCTCTAATTGTACATCGTACAATTCAATCATGGCCTGACGGATGCCCAGGTCGTCTATGGGAAAAACGTCCGGCCTTTTTAAAGCAAACATCAACACCATTTCCACCGTCCATTTTCCCACACCCTTAATGGTGGTTAACTTTTGGATGATTTCACCATCCGTTAATTTATCCCAACTTTCATCCTGATTTTCCAGAAAATATTGGGCAACATTTTTCACATAAGCAGCCTTTTGATAGGAAAGTCCGACTGATCGCAATACCTCAGTGTCCAGCTCAGATAAAATTTCCGGGTGCGGATATTTTTCTTCAAACAGGTCCAGGAATCGTCCATGAATAGTAGCAGCTGCCTTTACGGATAATTGCTGGGAGGTAATGGAGCGTACCAGATAAGGATAAACTTCTCCACCTGAGATTTCCGGTAATGGAGGAGTAGTTTGGATGACCTTTTCCATTATGGGGTCCTGCTGCAGATGTGCTATGATTTTTTTGGTTACCATGATTCGGGTGCTAGATGAAAAATTCCTTTCAACAGGCTTTGTATATTTGGCCCAGAAAAGTAATCTGGTGAAAATACTAATAATTCGTTTTTCTTCGATTGGTGATATTGTGCTTACTACTCCTGTTGCAAGGATTTTAAAAAACCAGCAACAGGCTGAAGTGCATTATCTAACAAAAGGTCGTTTCAAAAACCTGCTGGTTGCCAATCCAAATATTGATAAAGTCTGGTCATTTGAAGAAAAACTGGAAGAAGTATTGCCTGCATTAAAGGCAGAAAAATTTGATCTTATAGTGGACCTGCATAAAAATCTTAGAAGTATGCAGGTAAAGATGAAACTGGGGGTCCAAAGTACCAGCTTTGACAAATTGAATTTTAAAAAGTGGCTATTGGTACAACTCAAAATCCACCGCTTGCCTGATAAACATATTGTAGACCGCTATCTGGAGACCATCAGCCATTTTGGAATTCAAAATGACGGGAAAGGGCTGGATTATTATTTTTCAAAAAAGGAAGAAGCGGTAGCAAGTGAAGTGCAGCGTGCTTTTCCAAATATTCAAGTTGACAAACCATTTATAGCCTTTGCTATTGGGGCTGCTCATCAAACCAAAAGAGTCCCTCTGCATCGATGTAAGGAGATTGCTGCGGGATTGTCCTTGCCTGTAATTTTATTAGGTGGTCCCGGTGAAAAGGAAGATGGGGAAGTAATTGCCAAGGATTTACCTCATATTGTGAATACCTGCGGTCATTTATCGTTAGATGCTTCAGCTTTTCTTGTAAAACATGCCTGGAAAGTTATTAGTCCTGATACCGGTATGATGCATATTGCTGCCGCTTTTCAAAAAGAATTGGTCAGCATCTGGGGTAACACCGTTCTTGAATTTGGGATGACACCTTATTATGCTGCTGAAAATCCACCGGCACATGCCCTTTTTGAAATGAAGGGCCTTTCCTGTCGCCCTTGTTCAAAAATCGGATATGAAAGCTGTCCCAAAGGTCATTTTAATTGTATGGAACAACTCCCATATCCTTCGATTATTGAAATGTTGAAAAAGGGTGCATCCTAGGCGGCCTTTTTTGCCATTAAAAATTGATGCAATTGGTCCAGATGCCTGGACATTTGATCCAGACTATCTGAGACAAAGTAGTTTGCCTGCATGATGTCTTTTCTAAATTCCTTTCCTGTTATCTGGGCCATATCAAAAGGCTCCAAGGTGCACAATTTTCCTGCTCTTATCTGATTGGTTTCTCCGAAGGAGGATAAAATTCCGGCACCAAATATTTTATCGCCTTCCTTTTCTTCCATCATTCCAAATTCTACGGTAAACCAGTAGAATCTTTCCAGCACTGTTATAAGATCTTCATTTTCGGAAAGGCTCATACCTACCTTTCCAAAATGATGCATGAAGTCAGCGTAGGTCTTGTCAAACAGCATGGGGACATGTCCAAATATGTCATGGAACATATCAGGCTCTTCCAGGTAATCGAGCTGATCCATACGTCGCAACCAGGTGGAAGATGGAAATTTCCTTTCTGCCAACAGGGCTAAAAACTCCTTCACCGGAATAAGTCCGGGTGTAACTTCAATGGTCCAACCTGTTGAAGCGAAAAGTGCTTTGTTTAGGTCTGAAAATTTTGGGATGGCCTTCTCATGTAAAACCGGATATGCTGCCTCGAAGCTTTCCAAATACGTGGAACAGGCGATATCCTGTAAATTTTCCCATTGCCTTTCAAAAAGGATTTTCCAAACCTGGTGGTCCTCGCTGCTGTAGCATT
>JAGQWW010000139.1 GCA_020436955.1 Saprospiraceae bacterium
GATTTGGAAAAAGGCAAGTGCTAATAGCTACTTTGCATCAGACGCCCCCTTGAGGGGGTTGGGGGGTGATTTTTGATTTTCGAGTCTTGGTTTTTGATTTTTGATTTGGAAAAAGCCAAAAGCCAACAGCCACCAAAGACTAAAGACCAAAGACCAAAGACCGATAAGATGGAAGATTTTACGATTTACGAGTGACGATTTACGAATTGCCAACAGCTATAAGCCAAAAGCTACATAACAAAGCCCAAAGACTGATAAGGTAGAAAATAAAGGAATAATACCTTTCATACCTCATACCTCAAATTTTCTATTTCTTTTCAAGGACATTTTTAATTCCCCATTTGCTTAATTCTCTAAAAATGGGTCGTAGGCTTTCTCCACTTTCAGTAAGCGTGTAAATAACTTTTGGGGGAACTTGAGCAAAAACTTTTCGGTGTACCAGCCCATCATTTTCAAGTTCTCGGAGTTGGGTGGTCATCATTCGCTTGCTGCAACCTGGCATCATCCTTTGAAGCATACCAAAACGATTCACATCGACAGAAATAAAATAAAGTAACAAAGGTTTCCATTTGCCGCCAATGACTTTAAGGGTAGCACTTACAGGACAGCCGCCATATTTCTGTATTTGTTCGACCATGTTGTCGAATCTTTTTGATTTTATTTCTGGTTTTTCCATGTTATAACTTGTTGAAAATCAACTAAAGTTCCCTTTTTGTTACTAGGTGATTTTTTGATAACTACTTTCAAAAGTAGACACTAAAGTAGAGTTTTGTGCATCAAAAAATCAAGATTATGACTAGAAAAAATCGTTTTTCAGCACTATTTGTAATTGCGCTTTCAAGCTTGTTTTGGGTGGCCTGTGACAAAGATGATTCAATGCCAAATGACCCTTCGGATGATGTGTTTGAACTTGCAGTGAGGAAAATCAATCCTGGTGTGGACATTAATGAATTTACCACAGCACGTGATGCTTTTGTCGCTAAATTAATTGCAGAAGAATGCACCTCTAATGATCGTGAATTTCAACCCTTTTTCGATTTCCTTAATGCTGGTTTTTCCTTCGATAGTGTTTACATTGGAATGACCCAGTATGAAGATTTGGCAACTTATTCAGCTCTGGGAAATACCCTGGGAAATAGTTTGGAAGCTCAACAATTCTTCTCTCTTTTTAGTCCTTTAGTTTTTGAAGCACTACTGCCTATCGAAGGATATGGACCTGTAGATTTGTCTCAAATTGCACCTTTGGGTACCGGACAAGTATTGGAGATCGCCGTACGAGATCTTTCTGCTTATGCAAGTTTTGATCAAGCAGACTATGAGACCAAAAGAGATGCATTTTTAAATAAATTATCTGCACAAAATGGCTTTTTGCGTGAAATTCAATGGAAGTCAATTCTCAATGAAGACATTGTTGTTGGTATGACGGTATACGAAAGCCAACAAGCAGTTATTGGGATTAATTCTGACTCCAATTTTACCAATAGTCCAGAAGTAGTCAATTTTATTTCCACCTATCCACCCACCGTTTTCGGCACTTTGAACAACGTTTTAAAATAACCAAAAAAGAACCATGAGAAAAATTTTAATTCTAATGAGCCTCCTTGTAATGGCAAATTTCATATCAATTCAGTTGTTTTCTCAAACCTCAAAAAACCAAAAGATGAATTCTATTTTCGAAATTGCAATTAATCAATCGAAGCCGGAACAGCATGAAAAATTTCTTATGACAAGAGAGAAATTTGTTGACGTCTTAGGGCACGAAAAGGCTACTTTAAATGAAGGCAAATGGAGCCCATTTTTTACAGTCGCTCCGGACCTGGAAGTGGGACGTATTCTAATTGGGATGACCGAGTGGGCTTCACTGGAAGGGTTTGGTGAAGCCGCTGGAAGATTGATGCCACAAGAAGTTGCAATCAATTATTTTTCAAGTTTTGATCCATTAGCCTATGCCTTGCTTGAGACAGTAGATGGTGAACCTTTTGATATGGAAAGCATCAAAAAAGAAGGTCTAGTGGTTGAGTTTGCCATTAGGAAAGGAAAATCAGCTGATGCTTTTGGAAAGAGCAGGGAACAATTCTTTCAGAGTCTAAATCAATATGAAGGCTATAAATTTGCCAGGGAATTTAAGGTGTTAAAGTTGAGTCCCGAAGGAATGCCCACCTTAGCTGAAAATACCCAGGCAGTTATTATCGTTTGGGAAAACGGTGAGCTTTTCAATGCAGCCGCACCAAAAATATTTGGTACAACAGCTTATCAGGAGTTTGCTTCAAAAATTGATGTCGATGCCTACTTCGCTACGATCCCAGGTAAGTAAAAAACAATCACATATTGAAAGTGCAGGAATTCAAAATTCCTATTTTATGTTTGATGAATAATTTGATGATGGGGGATGGGGGATGTTAGAATTTACGGTTTTCAAGTGACCATTTACGAGCACCAATTGGTATATTTCATATCTCGTGTCCCCCATCTCCAATCCCATATCCCCCATCCCATATCTCCCATCCCCAATCCCATCCCTCATTTCCCCGTTTCTCTCCCAATCAAATCCCAGAGGTTACCATATAAATCTTCGAAGACGGAGACTTTTCCGTATTCCATCACCTCGGGTGGGCGGATAAATTTGACGCCTTTGTTGGTATAGTTTTCATAATCGCGGTCAAAATCATCGGTGTTTAAAAAGAGAAAAACCCGACCTCCGGTTTGTCGACCAATATATTTTGATTGCTCTTCATTGGCAGCTTTTTCCAGGAGGAGGTTACAGCCTTCACCACTGTTTGGCCCAACCACCACCCAACGTTTTTCAGGGCTCAGTTGGGTGTCTTCCTTTAATTGAAAACCAAGCGTATTGACATAAAAGTCAATGGCTTCATCATAGTCTCTGACGAGTAGAGATATTTGTGCTATTTGTTGATGCATATTTAGACTTTGGTCTTTGGTGGCTGTTGGCTTTTAGCTATTGGCTATTGGCTTTTTTGTAAACTGTAAATCAAAAATTTCTTTCATCTTCCATCCTTCATCCTCCAACCTAAATCAAGAATCAAGAATCAAAAATCTTCTCACCCCCCAACCCCCTCAAGGGGGCGGCTAATGGTTAAGGGCTGTTGGCTTTTAGTTATTGGCTATTTGCTTTTTAGTAAAGCGTAAATCAAAATTTCTTCCATCTTCCATCTTCCATCCTCCAACCTAATTCAAAAATCAAGAATCAAGAATCTTCTCACCCCCCAACCCTCTCAATGGGGCGGCTAATGGTTAAGGGCTATTGGCTATTGGCCATTGGCCTTTAGTAAACCGTAATTCGTAAATATCTTCCATCTTCCATCTTCCATCCCAAATCCCTCCAACTTCCCTCTACGTCTTCCTTTTCTTCTTCTTTGCTGCGGGGAACAAAACATTGTTCAAAATTAAGCGATAGCCGGGAGAAGTTGGGTGTAAATTTAGATCTGTTTCGGGGTCATTTACAAAGTGGCGATAATCTTCGGGGTCGTGGCCGCCGTACCAGGTCCAGAAGCCTTCGCCGAAGGTGCCGTGGATGTATCTTGATTCGTTGGCTGGTTTGTTTTCGCCCAGGATGAGTACGCTGGGTTTGATGTAATCATTGACAAATGCCGTGGTTTGCCCCATGAATCCTTTTACTGTACGGGTATGATTTTGGGTCAACATGGTAGGGACCGGGTCCCATTTGGCAGAAAAATCGAACAAGGAGAAATAATCATTTTCCGGATTAACATTTCTACCTCGGTTGTTATCGATAGTTGAATATTCGTATTCCAGTGGATTGCGGGTTAGACTGAAATTTTCAAAAGCAAAGGTGTTAGTGAAATTCAGTTTGTCAGGGGCGTTTGGATCGATTGGGTCCCCATCGTACATCTCAGCACAGATGTCAACTCCATCTGCTGCCAGTGCAATATCATAAGTATCGGTTGCTGAGCACATTGCAAACATAAATCCTCCTCCGGCAACATATTCTCTGATTTTTTTCACCACTGCCAATTTCAACTGGGATACCTTTTCAAATCCTAATGCTTTTGCGTCAGCTTCTGAGCGGGCTACTTGCTCTTTGTACCAGGGAGTGTTGTGGTACGAGCGATAAAAACGCCCATATTGACCGGTGAAATCTTCGTGGTGAAGGTGTAACCAATCATATAAGTGCAATTTTTCTTCCAGCACATCCCTGTCGTATATGGTTTCGTAGGGTATCTCTGCATAGGTCAATACCAGTGTAACAGCATCGTCCCAGGGCTGGATTTTATTCCCGTATTTATCGATGTCGGGAGTATACACTGCAATCTTGGGTGCTACCTCCAATTTAATAGCATCCATGTTGACCTCCGGATTGCCAATTTCGGCTACGATGTTATTGAATTGGGCATCGGCAATGACCTCGTAATTAACACCCCGGGTTTTACATTCTTTTTCAAAAACAGCATTTTGCTGAAAGCAAAAACTACCACCACGGTAATTGAGGAACCACCATGCTTCTACTCCTTTTTCCAATACCCAATAGGTGATGCCGTAAGCTTTCAAATGATTGGTCTGGGTTTCCGCATCCATCGGAATGAGAATGTAGGCAGCTTTCATCTGGCTAAAGCCCAGCATCAAAAGCCCCAAACTGAATATCCATTTTTTCATTATCGGAATTTAGTTGAAACAACACCCATAATAAACGAAGGAAGGGCAAAAAGTTTGCCCTTCCTTCTGTTTTAATAGTATTTAAACGTTTTTATCGCCAGCTATTATGCTTCAAACGACAAAATGGTATTTTCAATGATGGTGGCGCATTCTTCAATTTGCTCTTCGGTCATCACCAAAGGCGGTGCAAAACGGATGATGTTGCCATGGGTCGGTTTGGCAAGCAGACCATTTTCTGCCAATTTCACACAAATGTTCCAGGCAGTTTTTGAATCTTCTGTGTCATTGATAACAACAGCATTCAAAAGTCCCTTTCCACGTACCAAATTCACTAAATCTGATTTATCTACCAGGGATTGCATGCGCTCGCGGAAAATTTTGCCCAGGTATTCAGCGCGATCCGCCAATTTTTCATCGACTACTACATCCAGGGCAGCCATTGCTACGGCACAACCCAATGGATTGCCACCAAAGGTAGAACCGTGTTCACCCGGTTTGATAGTCAACATGATTTCATCATCAGCCAGAACTGCTGATACCGGCATGGCGCCTCCAGACAATGCTTTTCCAAGAATCACTATGTCAGGTCGGATACCGGCATGGTCCGTACATAACATTTTGCCTGTACGTGCTATTCCTGTCTGCACTTCATCAGCTATGAAAAGCACATTAGCTTCTTTACATATTTTGAAGGCTTCAGGAAGGTAATTGTCATCCGGAACGAATACACCTGCTTCTCCTTGAATAGGTTCCACTAAAAATCCGGCAACTTTTGGATCTTTCACAGCTTCCTTCAAAGCATCCAGGTCGTTGTAAGGAATAATTTCCCAACCCGGCATGTAAGGACCATAATGAGAAGTAGAATCCGGGTCCGTCGAACCGCTGATTACAGCCATGGTTCTTCCGTGAAAGTTTCCGGTTACAAAAATGATTTTTGCTTCGTTGTAAGGTATGTTTTTAACCTTGTAGGCCCATTTACGGCACAATTTAAGGGCAGTTTCAACTGCTTCTACGCCTGAATTCATTGCCAGCACTTTGTCATATCCGAACAAATCAGTGATATGTTTTTCAAAACGGCCAAGCATATTATTGTAGAAAGCTCTCGAAGTCAGTGTCAGGGTTCTTGCCTGGTTGATCATGGCATCGATGATACGAGGGTGACAGTGTCCCTGGTTGATGGCTGAATAGGCTGAGAGAAAATCATAATATCTTTTTCCTTCCACATCCCATACAAATACGCCTTCTCCCTTTGCTAACACTACGGGTAGGGGATGGTAGTTATGGGCTCCATACTTATCTTCCAGTGCCATCAACTCTTCCGAGCTGTAGGTATTCGTCATTAACATGTATTCAAATTTTAAAATTAACGGTTGTCAAAGGTAAGATAACCTTTGATATGAGTCAAAGGAACGAAAAACCGGACTACCATTATTTTTTGGAGTGGTCCAGTTTAGGAGTCGGCTGACTTCAAATAGGATTTTATTTTTTCCAAATCTTCAGGCGTGTCGATGCCAATGGTTTGGTAACTGGTTTCCTGGACTCCTATTGCTATTCCATTTTCCAGCCAACGAAGTTGTTCCAGCGATTCTGTCTTTTCCAATTCACTTATTGGCAGGTCCTTGACGTGCAAAAGCGCTTTCTTTTTAAACGCATATAATCCGATATGTTTAAAATAAGCGCAATGTTTGCACCAATCGTCTCCTTTCAGTCCTCTATAATAAGGTATCGGTGCTCGACTGAAATACAAGGCTTTTTGATGGAGGTCGGAGACTACTTTTACCACATTTGGGCTAAACAAGTCATCCGAATCTTCTATCAGTTTTTTTTGCGTAGCAATAGAATAGGAATCATTATCTTTTAAAAAACCGATCAATTCGTCGATTTGAGAAGGTTGGATGAAGGGCTCATCACCTTGCACATTCACGATAATGTCGTATTCAGGATATTGAAGTGCTACCTCTGCACATCGGTCGGTACCACTTTGATGGTTTGGGGAAGTCATCAAGACATTGCCACCAAAATCCTCTACGTGGTCAAAAATTCTTTTATCGTCT
>JAGQWW010000013.1 GCA_020436955.1 Saprospiraceae bacterium
GTTGCAAGAAGTTCATTATTGGCAATGGAGGAATTGTTATCATAAATAGCTAATCTACCAGTTATAGAATTTGTTGTTCCGGTAAAATCTCCGCCAACGATCAATGCATTATTCCATTTTATTATTGGCTCTGCCGGACCATTAAAGCCTTCTTCTAATGGTTGCCATATTCCATTTTTATGGCTACAAATACCATTGCACCCCAGAACGGAATTTGGAGAATCATCTGTAAAACCTCCAAGGCAATAAAGCTGTTGGTCAAAAATTTCCAGCGTATGTACATAATTATTGAATTCAATGGTTCCCGGCACTTCATTCCACTCCAGATTATCCCAAACTGCAAGATTTTTTATTGGAGTATTACCTGAATGTTTAAAAAGCCCGGCAGCCCATATCTTATCTTCGAAAAATTTTATGTCCAATATTCCACTTTCATCAAAGCCTTTACCCATTTTGTAAAAAGTATCCCTATCCAGAAATCCAATGCCATTGCACCGGATGCTATCAAAATAGTGAAAATTACCCCCAATAAATAATTTATCTCCCAATGGTTCCAAGGTGTGAATATAGGCCGGATATCCATCCATACTGCCAAGAATCCCACTGTTTACCGGTTTCCATTTTTTCCCATTCCATTTAGCTAAACCATAAATGTGGGTGTCTCCGGAAGCAGTAAATTCTCCTCCTACATATAGAGTATCTTTAAAATGGCAGATACTAAATGAATTGTCATTAAAGCCAAGATGCATTGGATGCCATTCAGTTCCGTCCCACTTTGCTATATGGTTGACTCTTATATTATTTGCATGGGTAAAATACCCTGTTACGTACAAAAAACTGTCAGTGGCAAGCATGCTGTGTGCCCAATCATTGAGCCCGATTCCTAGTGGTTCCCAAATAAACCCATTCCATTTGGCAATATGGTTAACTTGTCGATTCCCCACCTTGTCAAAAAAACCACATGCATACATTTCACCCTTAAAATAGGTGAGGTCTACTACAAAATCATTTGGGGAAAAGTTTGAAAAGGCGCGCCAAGATTGGCCCAATAGGGTACTATTGGAAATAAGAAAAATGAAGACAAGATATTTAACCATACCCCTTTTTGACGAAAATCTATATTGCCTTATAAATATGAAAAATAATCTCAATTAATTTTGGACTGTTGGATTGCTATTTGCCAAATTTTGGATCATTCCTTCAAAGACAAATGCGTGGAAGGGGAGGACGGAATACCAATACAATCTGCCTAAAATGCCCCAGGGGCGGAAGGTGGCGGTTTGGACAAGCTCGTTTTCCGGAGTTATCTTAAATTCTATCCAGGCTTCTCCCGGGAGTTTCATTTCAGCATATAAAAGCAACCGTCTTTCTTTTTTACTGGCAAGTAATACCCGCCAAAAGTCCAGCGATTCGCCTGCAGTTATAGTATCCGGGTTTTTTCTTCCTCTTCTCAAACCAACACCTCCTACCAATTTATCCAGGAAGCCTCGCAATTTCCACATCCAATTTCCATAATACCAACCGTTCTCACCACCAATGGAAAAGATTTTTGCCAGTGTAGCTTCCGGGTCTGTGATTTTCGTTTTTCTTTTATCTATAAAACATCCATTTACCGGTACTTCGATGTGTTTTGAAATACCTTCATCTAAAAGATCAGAAGACATGGCGTCTTTCCAGCTGGAAAGCACTTCATTTTGTGCGATTTTATCAAAAGCCAGTTGGATGGATTCTTCATATCCTATCAAGTCTTGCGGAATGAGTTTTTTTATAGCTTCATCATTTGCGATAACATTTATTTTCATACTGTCGACCAGATGCTGAGCGAGTGGATAGGATGTCGCTGTGACGAAATACAGCCAATAGGAAGATAACCTTGGAGTCATAACCGGTACCACCCAAATCTTTCGGTTTAATTTCCTGACTTTAGCGAACCTGAGCAACATCTCTTTATAAGTCAATACATCCGGGCCACCTATATCAAAGCTTTTACCCAATGCCTGATCTTTGCCGAGGACACCTTCCAGATAGGTCAGGACATTACGTATGGAAATAGGCTGACATTTCGTTTTAAGCCACTTTGGTGCTACCATAACCGGTAACTTTTCTACGAGATCACGCATGATTTCAAACGAAGCACTACCCGAGCCAATAATGATGCCTGCCCTCAAGGTGGTAACCGGTACGGAACTTTCAGATAGTATATCCTCTACTTTTTTTCTGGATGCCAGATGCTTGGAAAGGTGGTCCTCATTTACAATTCCACTGAGATAAATGATTTGTCGAAGCGAAGTTTCTTTTATTCCTTTTAGAAAATTTTGAGCACTGATTTTTTCCTTCTCTTCAAAATCACCCTCCGAGCTTGCCATAGAATGGACCAGGTAATAGGCAGCTTCGATGTCTTTCGGGATATTGGAGAGGGTATCTTGGTTCAAAAGGTCCAACTCAATTACGGAAAGGTTAGGATTTGGATATTTTGAACGGTCAAACCGGCTTTTATCTCTTGTACAGCATACCACCTCATGTCCTTTTTCGAGCAGTACAGGAAGCAGTCTTTGGCCAATATAACCGGTTACCCCGGTGAGCAAAATTTTCATAAGAAGGGTTTCTTTTGAAACCTGAAATGGGCAAGAAGGTTTGAAATTAATTTAATCCCCCTTTATTCCCCAAATGTACCCTACTCGGTCATCACCTACAGAAACCAGCTGGCTGCGGCTGTTTAGCCAACACAATTTATTGACAGAGTTAAAATGACCTCCATCTCTTGGTCCTTCCAACACCTTTAATAAAGCATAGGTACTGGCATCCCAAAGTTTAATGGTTCTGTCTCTGCTCGCTGTTGCGATTAGATTTGGTTTTTGACAATACACTATGTCATTAATGGTATAAATGTGTGCAGGGATAGCGTGTGCCGGAGAAGGAATATCTTTGGAAAGATCCCAAAACCGCAGCATGGCATCCCGTCCACCGGAAACCAAAGTCTTGGACTGGGGTAAATAGGCCAAACTAAACACGGAATTTTCATGGGCCTTTTCAATGGTCCAGCATATACTTAAATCTTCCGCATGTAAGCCATAAATGTTGTTGTCGCTGGTTCCAATGACCAATAATCCCAATTCGGGAATGGAAAGAATTTTACGGATACTGGCATGACTGATTTGATAACTTAAAGATGGTAGATGTTTTTCTGTATCCCATCTTGTTATTTTGCCATCACCACCACCAGAATACAAAAGGCCATTGGTTTCGATAAGTGAGAAAACTCCTTTTTTATGATGTTGGATGTTTTTTTGATCTTCCGGGTTCAATAGATCTATAAAATGTACACCTCCGTGCATATTTCCACATACAAAATGATTATCAGCAACCTGGATGGCCGTAAAGTTTTGAATGTCCGTCCTGGCTATAAGTTTTCCTGTGGCGGTATCGTTTAGGTCCCATTTTACCAACCATCCGTCACCACCGGTTGTAAAAAGAAATTCTTCCTTTCCATCGGGAAATACATCAAAGATGGCTGCATTGTGGCCTTGAAGTTGTGAGACTTTTATTACTTTTAGCGGCATGTCAGTTTCTTAACTTTGCCTGCAATAATAAGCATCTCAAATTCAAAATATGCCCATTTTATATCATAAAAAAGTACTGCCTGATGTAGAAGTTGGAGTTTGGCATGTTGTGGAAGAAGAAGACTTCTTTCTTGATCAGCTACATTTTTCTGAAAAGGAATTGGAGCAATTGGGGAAGATAAAGGGTCGCAGAAGGGTAGACTGGCTGGCAGTTAGACATCTGTTACATGAGATGTCAGGAAGGGAAGTTAGAGGCGAGGTAATTAAGGACGAATTTGGCAAGCCTCACCTGAAAGATACAGATTGGCATATTTCCATGAGCCATTCTCATGATCGAGCTGCGATTGTGGCTTCACCTCGACTGGTAGGACTCGATATCCAGTATTTTGTTGCCAGGATTGACAGAATAGCCTGGCGCGTATTGAACCAACCCGAAATGGATTCTTTGGAGGATGATACCAAACTGGAACACATGCATGTGTATTGGTGTGCCAAGGAAGCACTTTATAAAGCGTATGGAAGAAGGGAACTCGATTTCTGCCGACATATCATAATAAAACCTTTTCCCCTGGACTGGGAAAAAGGTTTTACTACCGGCGAGGTAATCAAAGATGACTACCACAAACACTTTGAAATCCACTATAGAAAGGACCAGGAATTTACGCTGGTTTGGGCAGTAGAGCAGGAGGGGTTCTGATATATGATATATGTGATATGATATATTACATATGAAGACCCGAATATTCCTTACTCCTTATCCTTTAAAATTCAGCCATTACTCCGGCATAGAGTGGGAAATTATTCATCCACTCGTTTACCTCATTCCTTACAGCTGTAATATTTTCTTCATTATCGTGATGGGTTACAACACGGTCAATCAATTCAACCGTGCGGATACAATCTGCTTCAGTGAATCCACGGGTGGTCATAGCAGCAGTTCCCACACGAATACCAGAGGTGACCATTGGGCTTTGCTTGTCAAATGGTACCATGTTTTTGTTGACGGTGATGTCTGCACTTACGAGGGCATGTTCCGCTTGTTTACCGGTCACACCTTTTGATTGTAAGTCGATCAACATCAAATGGTTATCTGTGCCTCCCGAAATGATGGAGTATCCTTTTTCAACAAAAGCAGTTGCCATGGCATGAGCATTTTTGATGACTTGCTCGCCATATGTTTTAAAAGAAGGATCCAAAGCTTCTCCAAAGGCTACTGCTTTTGCAGCAATAATATGTTCCAGAGGACCACCCTGCATACCAGGGAAAACGCCACTATTCAAAACTGCAGACATCTTAATGATGCTTCCTTTTTTAGTGGTACGACCCCATGGATTATCAAAATTCTTGCCCATCATTATGATACCACCTCTTGGTCCACGAAGGGTCTTATGCGTAGTAGAAGTTACGATATGACAATGCTCCATCGGATTGTTTAATAATCCGGTTGCAATCAACCCGGCAGGGTGAGCAATATCAGCTAACAACAGGGCACCTACTTTATCAGCAATGGCTCTGAATCTTTTATAATCCCAATCTCTGGAATAAGCACTGGCACCACAGATGATTAGTTTAGGTTGTTCCTTCACTGCAATCGCCTCCACTTTATCCATATCGATACGACCTGTATCTTCCTCCACACCGTAAAAGGATGGCTGAAAATGCTTACCTGAAAAATTGACGGGAGAACCATGAGAAAGGTGACCACCATGTGCCAGGTTAAAACCAAGGATTTTATCACCCGGCTCCAACAAGGCCAAAAATACTGCTGCATTTGCCTGGGCACCGGAGTGTGGTTGTACATTGGCATATTCCGCACCAAACAATTCTTTCAATCTTTCGATTGCCAGTGTTTCTACTTCGTCTACAACTTCACATCCACCGTAGTAACGTTTGCCCGGGTAACCCTCTGCATACTTATTGGTAAGGCAGGAGCCACTTGCATCCATTACTTCCTGGCTGGTGAAATTTTCAGAGGCAATTAATTCAATGCCTTTTCTTTGCCTCTCCAATTCCTTCTGGATTAGGCCGAATAGTTTGGTGTCCTTTTTCATGGTATAGAAGATTTTCTTTTTAAACATTAAAGCGGAAATGCATTACATCTCCATCAGCTACAACGTATTCTTTTCCTTCCACTGACATCTTACCGGCTTCTTTTACAGCTGCTTCCGATCCGTATTTGACGAAGTTGTCAAAACCAATCACCTCAGCACGAATGAAACCCTTTTCAAAATCAGTGTGAATAACGCCGGCTGCTTGTGGAGCTTTCCAACCTCTGTGGATGGTCCAGGCGCGAACCTCTTTTTCTCCAGCCGTAAAATAAGTAATCAGGTTGAGCAATTTATAACTGGCGCGGATAACTTTATTAACACCCGGCTCATCCAATCCCATTTCACTTAGGAATTCCAGTTTTTCTTCAATGGTATCCAATTCTGCAATTTCGGCTTCGATACCTGCACAAATAAGGATCATCTCAGCATCTTCTCCCTGGATTGATTCTGCAAATCGCTTGGTATGCTCGTTTCCTGTATTTACAGCAATCTCATCGACATTACAAACATACAATACAGGTTTTGCAGTCAACAAAAACATATCTTTCAACAATTCCTCACCCGCTTCATCCAGCTCGAGCTTTCTGGCCATGATGCCTTTTTCCAGCTCCGTTTTTATATTTTCGGCTATCGTTACAAGGTTCGCATCTTCCTTTTTACCACTCTTAGCACGTTTCTTCAAGGAATCGATACGTTTCTCAACGGTTTCAAGGTCTTTTAAAAGTAGTTCAGTATCAATTACTTCCTTGTCACTTACGGGGTCAATTTTTCCATCGACATGGACAACATTATCATTTTCAAAGCATCGAACTACATGCACTATGGCATCTACCTCGCGGATGTTGGCCAGAAATTGATTACCCAGACCTTCCCCCTGGCTAGCTCCTTTGATAAGCCCTGCAATATCAAGAATTTCAATATTGGTTGGCAAAATGGCTTTTGGATTAACCAATTCAGCCAATTTGTCTAACCTTGGATCAGGAACGGTAATCATACCGATATTTGGATCTTTGGTAGCAAAGGGATAATTCGCCGCCAAAGCTTTGGCAGAAGTTAAAGCATTAAACAGTGTGGATTTTCCCACATTTGGCAGCCCTACAATACCGCACTTTAGGCCCATATAAATTTTATTGTAAAATGAGTAAATACACTTTTGAAAAAGCCGGAAGTACCTGCTTTTTTTAAACGGGCGCAAAGATAAGAAAATATAGACTTGAAACTGGATACTGGATACTGGTTTCTGGTAGCTTGTATCCGGTAACCAGAAACTAGCATCCTGTATCCAGCTGCTGGCCAATCCGTCCCTTTTCCCACGAATTATCCCCTGTGGTTTTTAGGTGTGGTGAAAAAACTTGTTTTTTGTAGAATGATAAAGCAATTGCCAATACCTTATATAGTCTGTATCATCATTGGGATAGTGTTGGGTTTGATTTTAGGGACCAAATGGTACCTGGCTTTTTTATATTGGGGAGAGTTGGAAAAGTTTAGCTGGGTACGGTACTTCTTCCCCCAGTTTATCAATAATACCTTGTGGGGATTCCTGGTTCCGGTGGTGTATTATTTTATGCAAAAATTTAGCCTTGGCAAAGCTTCTACAAGGGGTGAAAAGATGAAAGCTATTGGTGCCAGTCTTGCTCTGGCTGCCTTTCATGAGAGTTTTTCCTACGTATTGTGGTTTTTGCCAGCTGATTGGTTTGGTTGGTTTCGCTTCAACCTAAAGGAGTTTGATTATATCATCGGAGCGTTTCCCACCGGGTTTATTAGCAGGGTAGTGGAATATTGGATTATCTATGGTATCCTTTCCGCCATGGATTATGCTAAAAAGTATAGATTAAAACAGCTGGAGCTGGTCCAAATGGAATCCCAATTGGCCAATGCCCAATTGAGTGCCTTACGTTTACAACTGCAACCGCATTTCCTTTTCAATACCTTGAATACTATCTCCTCCTTGATGGACATAAACATTAAGGATGCCCAGAAAATGGTGTCTCGCCTTGGGAACCTGCTCCGTGCCGTACTCGACAAAAATAAACGTGCCAGGGTGAGTTTGCGGGAGGAGTTGGAGTTTACGGACAATTATCTTTCGATAGAAAGAATGCGTTTTATGGACCGCTTGTCTTTGATTTATGATGTGGATGATTCTTTAATGGATGCAGAGGTGCCAAGTTTGATTTTACAACCACTGGTTGAAAATGCAGTTAAACACGGCTTGTCGCAAAAGACTGATCCGGGAACCATTACCATTACAGCCAGGCGAAAAGAGTCTGGTACAATGGAAATTGAAGTAAAAGACGATGGGGTAGGGTCCGATCAATCGAACCAACTACTACTGAAGGGTGGTATTGGTCTACGGAATGTGGAAGAACGTCTGAATCTTATATATAAAGGAGAAGCAAATATGGATATTGTTTCCGTTGCAGATGAGGGATTTAAAGTTGTACTCACGCTGCCGGTAAAAACCTTTGAATTATGAGAAATATCAGAACTCTTATCGTAGATGATGAGCCACTAGCCAGAGCCCGAATTGTTAACCTATTAAACAAGTCGGATAATATTTCCATTATTGGTGAATGTAAAAATGGAAGGGAGGCCATGAAGGCTATCGCGACCTATAAACCGGATTTGGTATTTCTAGATATTCAAATGCCCGATCTAAATGGTTTTGATGTCCTCAATAGTGGGAAACTTAATGAAGTACCTTTCATCATTTTTGTCACCGCCTTTGACCAATATGCTTTAAAAGCATTTGATGTTAAAGCAGTCGATTACTTGCTGAAACCCTATGATGAAGATAGATTCTTCAAGGCGCTTGAGCATGCCCGCACCCAAATCAATATGAAGGATTCCGCCATTTTGCATCAAAAAATGGTCAATCTTATTGAAGAGCAAAAACTTCAAAGCGGGGAAGTAAATGATGTAGTTGAGTTGAAAGAAAAAGGGAGGAATATCCTCATCAAGGTAGAGGACCTTTGTTATATTGAAGCAGATGGAAATTACCTCAGACTTCATGAAATAGACACCCAACATTTGCTAAGAGAAACCCTTCAAAATTTTGAAACCAGATTGGAACCGGGTATTTTCTTACGTATCCATAGGTCCATCATCGTAAATACCAATTACATAGACCGTGTCTCCTACAAGGGAAACAACCAATTCCAATTTGGAATGAAAAACGGTAAAAAATTACTCTCTTCCCGGGGCTACCGAGATGAAATCGTCAAATATCTGGATGAAGAGGCGTTGAAGAAAAAAGTGGTGAGGTAGAGTTTCAGCTATTAGCTGTTGGCTATTGGCTATTTACGAGTTACGAGTAAAATCAGGGATAATATTTTATGCCGCCCCCTTGAGGGGGTTGGGGGGTGATCAATTCAAGAATTTTCAGAATAATCACCCCCTAACCCCCTCAAGGGGGTGGCTTTAGGCAACCAGTATCCAACAACCTACTCCCTACCCACAATCACACTTATCTCCACATTTACAAATTTGGGCAGGTTGGCAACTTCTACCAATTCTCTGGCAGGAGCGGTGTCTTCGTTGAAATACTCAGCGTAAACGGCATTGATACGGCCATAAAGGTTCATATCCTTCACAAAAACACTGGCTTTGAGTACATTTTCGAAACCAAGGCCGGCATTTTCCAGCATGGCTCCGATGTTTTTCATAACCTGATGCGTTTCAGCTTCGATATTGTCGGTAACCAAATCACCTGTTGCAGGATTGATTGCGATTTGACCGGAACAAAAAAGGATGCCATTGAATTCGATGGCCTGGTTGTAAGGGCCGACCGGGGCCGGTGCATTATTGGTATTCCAGATCTTTTTCATAGAAAGTTAGGGTTAAAAATGGAATGACAAGAAACACAAAAAGCCCCGCATTTTAAATCAAATGGGAGCTTTTTAGATATATTCTTTGGTGGTAGGCTTAGATATCCTCTTCTGCGCCTTTTACCAACACCTGACCTCTATAGTAAAGATCGTCTCCTACTTTATAAGCCTGGTGATAGATATGCTTTTCACCTGTCGTTTTACAAGTTGCAATTTGAGCTACATCAGCCTGGTGATGAGTTCTACGCTTGCGTTTTCTTGACTTTGATGTCTTCCACTTGGGATGTGCCATTGTCCTATTTATTTAAAATCGTAAAATATCAGTTTTTATTCAATCCTTTCAATGCATCCCATAGGGGATTTCCTTCCTGGTTGGTCTCGTCATCTTCTGTCTCCGGTTCTTCATTTGCTTCCAGAAATTTCATCATTTCCGGGTCACAATCCAAACCTGCATCTTCATGCACTTTACTGATGGGGAATGCGAGGCAAATATAATCGTAGATGTATTTTGCCACATTCAACTCGAGCGTTCCTTTGGGGATGTAAACCACATCTCCTTCTTCAGAAGGCTCTTCATTGAATTTTACCATCAATACTTCCGTACCCTTTATTGGTAAGTTGAAGTATTCGAGACAGCGGTCGCATTCTGCTTTTACAGTACCTTCAAAATCGAAAGTAAGCATATACATGCTGGGACGTTTATCAAAATAAAGTCTCAGTTTAATATCTGCCTCCTCGAATAGAGCATTTTCAAAATGCTCGAAAAAACTTGAATCAACCTCAAAATCAAATTGATGGATTCCATCATGAAGACCCGAAACGGGGAGGTTGTACTGCACTAATGCGTCCATAACCAAAGAACTTTTCTTGAAAGCGGCTGCAAAGATAGCTTCTTTTTAATAAAAATGACAGATCAGGATAATTTTTTTAATATAAAATTGCAGTCATGTAAAAATTGGAAATCAAGTCTGCATAAGCACTGGAAGGCAAAAGATGTCAAATTAGGGTATAGGCCTGAAATTTATTCCAATTAAGCTAAAAAGCTGTCGCCCAGACAGCATAAAAATGATGGGGATATTTTTTACTTTTGTTTGTAACAGCAAATAAATCCTTCCATATCAATTAATTAAAACCCATATGAAGAAAATCTCTACCTTATTAAGTTTGCTATTATTCACTATTAGCCTTTTTGCTCAAAGCCAGCGCGTGGTTTTGTTTGAGCATTTTACACAAGCTTCATGTCCTCCATGTGCTTCCACCAATCCACCTTTGTTCACAACCCTTGGACAAAATGAAGGAAAAATCATTCCTATTTCTTACCAGGTATATTGGCCTGGTTACGATCCAATGTATGAGCACAATCCAAATGAAGTGCGCGACCGCGTAACGTATTATGGTGTAACCGGTGTTCCCAATTCAGTAATGGATGGCAATGGTCCTGGTAGTTCTTTGACTTTGGGTTCCCAATCCAATATCGATACCAGATATGGTGTTTCGTCTCCATTTACAATGGAAGTTTCGCACCAGATCTCTGAGCGTTATGATGAAGTTGAAGTTACAGTTGAAATAACTGCTACTCAGGCAGTCAGTGGAAATTTGGTAGCTCAAATAGCAGTTGTTGAGCATATGATTCATTTTACTTCTCCTCCGGGTTCCAATGGTGAAACTGAATTTCACAACGTAATGAAGAAAATGCTTCCTGGTGCCGGTGGGACTTCTCTTCCATCTTCCTGGGCCGCAGGTGAAACTCAAACGCTTACTTACACCTGGAAAATGGCCAATGTGTATGATATGTCTGAGATTGCAGTAGTAGCATGGGTTCAAAATGAATCCAATAAAGAAGTATTGCAAGCAGGTTATAGCGAGCCAAATCTTACACCTGCCGGTCCAAATGACGGATTGATTATCCGTTCAAGTGCAAATGGTGATTTTGATAATCCACGTGTATGTGGTAACACCGCTTCACCGCTGGTACAATTGATGAACGCAGGTTCTGATGTATTAACTACAGTTGATATATTTTACAGTATAAATGGTGGTGCAGAACAAAAGCATACCTGGAATGGCTTTTTGCCTTACTTGAAAACAACTATGGTACAACTGCCGGACCTTGGATTTACCAACCAATTGGAAAACACCCTTTCAGTTAGAGTGGAAAATCCAAATGGTGAAGTGGATAGCGCTCCCCAAAATGATCAATTTGATCAGCTATTCAAACCAAGTATTCAGGTAACAACTACGGCTAAAATTGAGGTTAGACCTTTGACCAATCCTGGTAAGTTGACCTGGGAGTTAACTGGTTCTGACGGTCAGGTTGTTGCTACAGGTGGACCATATACTACTCCGTTGTTGCCTCAGGTAACTGATTTGACCCTGGATATGGATGAGTGTTATTCACTTAATTTTGTTAATCAGGCAAATAGCTACAATGGTATTTTGAAGGTGTTTGATGCAAATGGCGTTGAAAAAATTAAAATGAACGCAGACGCATTGGTTGATTTGAATGTAGATTTTGGAACCAACCTTGCCCTTGGTATTGAGGATGTAGTGAATACTGCCAGTATGAAAGTGTATCCAAATCCTACCAGCAATGAGCTAGTTGTTGATTTTGAAATGAAAGAGACGAGTGAAGTGCAGTTCCGAATTGCAAATGCACTAGGCCAGACTGTTTTGATGCAGGATATGGTGCTTTTTGCAGGTCAAAATGCTCAAACGCTTAATGTAGCAGATTTGAATCCAGGAATGTATTTCTTGACAGTTCAGACTCCTAAAGGTGCAGTTTCCAAGACAATAGTGAAGGAATAATTACCTTTAGAGCACTATAAAAAAAAGCCGTCGGAAACTCCGACGGCTTTTTTTTTATTTCATTAAGTCCATGATATGGAGGACAACATTTACGAGCATAATTGCTACGAGAAGCAGGGACCCAATTCTGAGCCATCGCTCATTTGCTTTCCTGAAAGTTTCTCCTCTTTCCCGGGCTTTAGGGTCTTTGGGTGTTATTTTTCCTATGGCAAATAAGTATAGGTATATACCCATGATTAGAAAAATAAACTCAAATACTAATCCTGTATACTCCATAATCAGTAATTATTCTTTTGGAAGCTTTCCTTTCAGTTCTCTACCTTTAGCAACTGCATCTTCCATTTGCTTTTTGATGGCAGTGATTTTTTCCATTTCACTTTTTAGATAAGCTTCTTTTTCTTCTCCAGATTTTCCTTCAACGCTATAGCTTGCCATCCAATTCATCATGGCTTCACCAGCGCCATCCAGAGCAGAAATAGTCATTTTCATTTCCTTTTGGGTTTCTGGAGCAACATTTCTGTTGTTTTCCAAAGCATACATCAAAGAGCCGGATAAATTCACCAATTCAGAATTCATGGTCATGGCAGCATCATGTACGTCCATTACTGCTTGTTCCGAACCTGGAGCAGCAGTGCTTGTAGTTGTTGCAGAATTTTCTGTTGTTGAAGTTGTTTCGGTAGATTCTTCAGTTGTAGCAGCTGCATTATCATTGCCACAAGAAGATGTAGATACCATAATAGTACCTGCCACGAAACAAGTAATGATTAATTTATACATAGAATTATTTTTAAAATTGATTACTCTTCAAAGTCGATAATGAACACGTCTTCATTTGGACGACTCATATAATATTTTTCTCGGGCGTGTTTCTCAGCGTTTTTCTTGAGATTAGCTTTTTCAGCCAGCATAGATTTGATCTCCTTCTGATAAAAATCTCGGTCGGATTCTATTTTATCAATGGATTGATTGAGGCTGATGAGGGTAAAAACATCGTGCTTGTCAAAAAGCAGCATCCAAATACCTAAAGCGATTGCCACCATCGCATAGCGATTCCTGACAGGACGCGGGATTAGCTCCAAGATAGGTTCGAATGGATTTTTTGTTTTTGACATAAGGTCACTTTCGGCTGGCAAAATAATACAGAATTCCCGAAACATCAAAGATAATTTTAATGTGACGGGAATTCTTTTTAAAAAATGTTATCCAAGTAATGCTTTACCCGGGTAAACAGCTGTATCTGCCAACTCCTCTTCAATGCGCAGAAGTTGGTTGTATTTTGCAATTCTGTCTGAACGAGATGCGGATCCGGTTTTGATCTGACCACAGTTTAAGGCAACTGCCAAATCAGCAATCGTAGCATCTTCAGTTTCTCCTGAGCGGTGACTCATTACAGAAGTGAATGCGTTGCGTGTTGCAAGTTGTACTGCTTCAATCGTTTCTGTCAAAGTGCCAATTTGGTTTACCTTGATAAGGATGGAGTTGGCAGCGTCTGTATCAATTCCTTTTTGCAATCTTTTCGTGTTGGTAACAAACAGGTCATCACCTACCAATTGTACCTTATTTCCGATAGAAGCGGTTAATTTGGACCAACTTGCCCAATCGTCTTCTGCCAATCCGTCTTCAATGCTGAAAATAGGATATTTGTTTACCCATTCTGCCCAGTAGGCAACCATCTCCTCGCCGGTTAATGATTTGCCGCTGGATTTTTTGAAGGTGTACAAGCCTGTTTTCTCATCATAAAATTCAGATGATGCCGCATCCATAGCAATCATGATATCCTCACCAGGTTTGAATCCGGCAACTTCTATGGATTTCAAAACTATCTCAATTGCTTCCTCGTTCGACTTTATGTTTGGAGCAAATCCTCCTTCATCACCTACATTGGTGCTGTACCCGTTTTTCTTCAAAACAGATTTTAGATGATGGAAAACTTCTACGCCCATCCTTAAGCCTTCTGAAAAAGTATCGGCCCCGAGTGGCATGATCATGAATTCCTGGAAGTCGATGCTGTTGTCGGCATGAGACCCTCCGTTAAGGATGTTCATCATTGGTACAGGTAATACATGTGCATTTACACCTCCTACATATTGGTACAAAGGCAATCCCATCTCTTCAGCAGCAGCTTTAGCTACAGCTAATGAAACTCCAAGGATAGCGTTGGCGCCAAGTTTTGATTTATTGGGTGTGCCGTCCAACTCGATCATGAGTTGATCAATGTAACGCTGTTCGGTGATTTCAACGCCAATTAACTCATTGGCAATGATTTCTTCCACGTTTTGACATGCTTGAAGTACTCCTTTACCCAGGAAGCGACTATCATCGCCGTCGCGAAGTTCTACTGCTTCATGTTTACCGGTAGATGCACCTGAAGGCACAGCAGCTCTTCCTACTGCACCGTCCTCGGTTAAAACTTCTACTTCAACAGTAGGATTACCACGAGAATCCAATATTTCCCGTGCTCTTATGTCCAGAATTTCACTCATTTCGAAATATTTATTTTTTGAATTTGAATGTTGCCAAAATAGCATGCAATTGCGAAGCATGGAAACTTATCGCAACTCATATTTTGGTTATTTAGCAGGACTTAAAAACAGTTTAGGCTACAGGCTCAAAAGCACCAACTTTCATCAATTGTACAAAATCATCGAAAAGATACCTGGCATCGTGTGGTCCAGGTGATGCTTCCGGGTGATATTGTACTGAAAAGGCCTTTTTGTTTTTAACCCGGATTCCTTCAATGGTATCATCGTTCAAGTTGACATGTGTTACTTCTACGCGGTCACTTGCTGCTTTGATAGCATCCGGACTCACACCAAAGCCATGATTTTGGCTGGTTATTTCACTCTTTCCGGTTAAAAGATTATGTACAGGGTGGTTGATTCCCCTGTGCCCGTTGTGCATTTTGTAAGTAGGTATATCGACGGCTCTTGCCAAAATTTGATGTCCCAGACAGATACCAAAGATAGGCTTGTCCTCCATCAAAATTGCCTTGGTGGTTTCAACAGCGTAATCCATCGGTTCAGGGTCACCAGGGCCATTTGAAAGGAAATATCCATCCGGTTCCCAGGCTTTGATGGTTGCCAGGTCAGTTTTGGCTGGGAAAACCTTCAGGTAACAGCCTCTTTCTGCCAGACAACGCAAAATGTTTTGCTTTACACCGTAATCCAACACCGCTACTTTATAAGGTGCATCCGGATCACCCATGAAATAAGACTCCTTGGTACTTACTTTGGAGGCAAGTTCCAGTCCTTTCATGCTAGGCACCTCTTTCAGGCGTTTTTTCAATTCATCGATATCAGTAGTTTCAGAGCTGATGATGGCATTCATTGCACCTTTATCTCTGATATGGCGAACGATTGCTCTGGTATCTACATCTGAAATACCCACCAGGTTGCCATTTTCAAAATACTCCTGTATAGACTGGTCAGCCATCGGACGATGGTATTCCCAGGTGTAATTTTTACAAACCAAACCCGCAATTTTGATAGAAGATGACTCAGTTTCAGAGTCTTTCGTACCATAATTACCAATATGTGCATTGGTAGCAACGAGAATCTGACCAAAATAAGAAGGGTCGGTAAAAATCTCCTGGTATCCGGTCATACCGGTATTAAAACAGATTTCGCCGGTGGTAGTACCGATTTTTCCTGCTGATTTACCATGAAAAACAGTGCCGTCTTCAAGAAGGAGGACAGCAGGAACTGGAATAAAATCTGACATTGGGAATTGACTTTTGATTAGAATTGGCGCAAAGATAGAAAGTAGATTAAAATAGCCAATTAAGATAGGTGAATGATTTAACGAAAAATTAAAATTGGAACCTTTGTGGACCGCTTTGGTATGTTAACCTTTGCCCTCGGAGCAGTAAAAAACTCTTTAAACTTGAGTTTATTTGGTCCTAGTTGACCTAAAAAATATATTTGAGCGTCCTTTTGATGAGCAGGTTTTGAGTGGGATTGATTTTGAGTAAACAGACCAATGACATCATATAGGTTTTATTTCCCTATACAACCCTAAACATTGCAGCATGGATCTTTCTTTTTTGGTTATGTGGGTAGGTTTTCTTTTAGCTTCCTATTCAGTTGTAGGAAATGATGTCATCCAAACCCTGGGTACCTTCCTCACATCCAACGAAAAACGCCTTCCCTGGTATATCTTATGGTTGTACGGTGGAGGTATCCTTGCTGTTGTTTTGATTATGGGTTATTACCAGGCAGATATTTCTTATGGTCGTCTGTCTAAGTTTGAAATGCCAACTGTTTATCATTGGTATTATCTGCTTCCGCCCATCGTTTTATTGACGATTACCAGATATGGAGTTCCTGTTAGTACCACTTTCATGATTCTAACGCTGTTTTCTCTTTCCAATATCCCACCGGATTTTGGAGAGATGATTGCCAGTGTTTTTAACAAGGATGCCGTTCTGGGAGGCATGATTATTAAATCATTCTATGGCTATTTGATTGCCTTTGGTTTTGCCATAGTAGTCTATTTCATTATCTCTAAATCAGTTGAAAAATTCTTTATTGATAATGAACCATCAAAATCAAGTCGAGGTATTTGGACCGTTTTGCAATGGCTTGCAACCGGATTTTTGTGGTCGCAATGGTTGACGCAAGACCTTGCCAATATTTACATTTATCTAAGAGGTGGAAATGGTTTAAGTCCTTTTGAGTTTGGGATTTCCCTTGCATTAATTTTAGGGCTTTTAGGGTATATCTTCTACACGCGCGGTGGGAAAATTCAGGATGTCGTGAGGGAGAAAACCAATACAGATGACATCCGCTCTGCAACAATTATTGACTTTATCTACGGTCTTTGTCTTTTCATTTTCAAAGACGACTACTTCGGCCTTTGGGGTGGAAAATTACCAATGAGTACCACCTGGGTCTTCATCGGACTCCTTGCCGGTAGAGAAATTGCGCTTCGTATAAGACTGGAAAATAAACTCTCTGCAAAAACCCGCAAAATGGTACTTCTAGACCTTGCTAAAGTCTTCAGCGGTCTGGTAGTAAGTGTCCTGCTTGTTTTCTTGATTAAGAAGATTGGAGGATAATTGAGGTATGAAGTAAGATTTTTGAATCTTGATTCTTGATTTATTGGAAATCAAAAATCAAAAATCAAGATTCAAAAACCAAAAAGTATTTACCCGCCTATTCTACATTCGCCATTGTACATGGCACCTTCTTCTACAGATAGGAGTTTGGCGGTGATGTTACCGTTTATTTTGGCGGAAGCTTTTAGGAATAAGGTCGATTTGATTTCGATGTTTCCTTTGATGGTTCCCATGATTACTGCTTCGTTGGCTTTGATGGTTCCTTCGACAGAGCCGGATTCTCCCATAACAAGGCGATTTTCGCAGATGACGTCGCCGGTTACTTTACCATCAAGACGAACATTTTCTTTTGAGCTGAATTGACCTTCAATGTTGCTGCCTTGTGAGATGACACAGGTTCCTTCAGTTGCGCTGCCCGGAAAATTGCCTGGGGTATTTCCTGATTTGGTGGGTGTATTTTTCTTACCTAACATATATTCATGATTTTATAACGATGAATGCACTTTCGGTACAACTATTCTGGTTATGTTTGCTCGCAAGTGGTTTGCAAGCGCCCCAATCGGGGCTGCAAATTTGAGAATAATTTACCGTAATTGCTTATTTAGATTCAGAGATTTATGTCAACAAAGATATTAGCGATAGAATCTTCCTGCGACGAGACCTCTGCTGCGGTGGTGGAAGACGGTAAGGTGTTGAGTAATTTGATTGCTAATCAGGAAGTGCATAGTCAATATGGCGGGGTGGTGCCGGAAGTAGCTTCCCGTGCGCATCAAGCGAATATTGTGCCTGTGGTGGCAAGAGCGCTCAAAGAAGCCAATACGACCATAGAAGAAATAGGAGCAATTGGTTTTACCAAAGGACCTGGTTTATTAGGTTCCTTGATCGTTGGGGTATCTTTCGCCAAGGCTTTGGCACTGAGCAAAAATATACCTTTAATTGAGGTAAATCATATGCAGGCCCATGTATTGGCGCATTTTGCCGATGATCCAAAACCTTCCTTTCCTTTTTTATGCCTCACGGTAAGTGGTGGGCATACCCAAATCGTTTTAGTAAGGGATTTTTTGGATATGGAAGTAATTGGGACAACGATCGATGATGCAGCGGGTGAAGCTTTTGATAAAACCGGTAAAATGTTGGGACTCGAATATCCTGCAGGACCAGTTATTGACCGGTTGGCTGCTAAGGGGACGGCCCGTTTTGATTTCCCGGAGTCTTCCATCAAAGGATTTGATTTCAGCTTTAGTGG
>JAGQWW010000140.1 GCA_020436955.1 Saprospiraceae bacterium
CAGTCTGACTCTTATCTTCAAAAAAAGGCAGAAAAATTATCAAAACCTTCACCATTTGAGCGACTCATTGAGGAAGGGGCAGAACGACCCTTTGCTTATGAAGATGAAGATATAGTAGCATTTGAACCTTTATCGCTCCAAGCGCCGGTGCACCTGTTGATAGTCCCCAAAAAAAGGATTCCAACCATCAATGAGGTTGAAGAAAACCAGGCTGCCTTAGTAGGAAAAATGATTTTAGTAGCTCAAAAGTTAGCAAAAGAATATGGAATAGACCAAACTGGATACCGACTCGTATTTAATACCAATGAAGATTCCGGTCAGTCTGTTTTTCATATTCATCTGCATCTTTTGGGAGGTAATAAATTGGGCCCCATGGTTGATCAAACCTGGCGTTCACAAAACAAAAACTAACTATATGAATAAGACACTTCAACTATTTGCTTTGCTTGGAATTTTCATTTTTTCTGCTTGCCAATCACATGAAACGGATACCGGGTTATTGGGAGACTGGCAGGGAATAAAATGGATAGTAGAGGGAAACGATTCAGGAAGAGACGTCTCTGTTGTAACGTTTAGTTTCCAGCAGGATGGCACCTACAATGCCAATTACGGTCAACAAGCTGAATCAGGTACCTATTATACCAAAGAAGGCAAATTGTACACCCATGCTGATGGACAAGTAGAAAAGATGGTGCAATATTCCTATCAAGGCACAGATACTATAAAAATGGTGATGAATCGAGCCGGCACGGCTGAAGATTTATACCTGGTAAAAAAATAAGAAAAGGGCTCCCAAGTAATCTCGGGAGCCCTTTTTTATTGATTTTATATTAATAACGCTGAATAATTAGCGTTTCATACACTGCTTTTTGGCTTTCCGGCTGAACGAAAATTTTATACATTCCATCCAGGAAGTCAGATACATCCAATCGTACATTCTCTTCAGAAAGATTGTCAAATTCAAGGGTACGAACAACCACACCCAGGTTGTTTACAATTTGAACTGTTACATGCTGACCAGCAAATCGATTGAGCGACATATTAAACTCACCTTCAGTAGCCGGGTTTGGAAATACTCTTATTTCCGAACCATTGTAAGAAAGATCGATCCATCTGGACGGAGTATATTCAAATGAACCATCAGCAAGGTTCCTTTTAATACGATAATAAGCTGAACCCTGTAGCAAACTTGCGTCTTGTGCCTCAAATGATTTTAAGAAATCAGTATTTTCTTGTGGCTCCAATGATTGGATAGTTTCAAAGATAGTTCCATCCAATGAACGTTCTACATCAAATGATTTAACCTCATTAGGAGTAGATGAGATCCAGGTCAAATCAACCACCATTCCTTTTGGCTGAGCCATCAAATCGAATAGCGCACTTCTGCCTTTATCTCCAGAACAAGCTGCACTACAATTGTCAAAGTGCTCATTGATAAAAGAAGCAGCATCATTGGCCATCGAAATATATTTCTCATCAACCTGGCCTGCTAAAGCTTTATTAGCAAGTGCCAGGATGTCATTTACAGTAGGATTTGGAGGTAAAACCCTTTTTAAACTTCCACTGATGCCACAAATGTGTGCAACTGCCAATCCTCCAAGGTTGACATCATATCGTACGTTTAGAGAAAGCGCGATAGTCTGACCCAGCAATACGTTTCTAAATCTATTATTCTTTAATGGAAGGTCACCTGTTTCGCAATCTCCTGTCATATTTACGGTACCTTCAGGAAGCTTAGTTGCTTTTCCTCCGGCTGGTAAATATTCTATGATACAATCAACCGCTGTGTTGTTCAACACCAATTGTCTGTCACCACCTCCAATAATAATTGGATTATTGGAACCATCCGTATTGGAAAGTGCTGCAAGGATAATTTCACTGGTGGTCATTCCAAATTTCTTTCCACCTGCATTGCCATAAAATCCTTGTGTGTAAGAACAGTAGTTGCCGTCATTTTCGCAAAATGAGGAACCTTCAACAGTTACTGTAGCGGTGCAGGAAGATGAATAATCTTTAAAATCGGTTACCGTTAAAGTTACCGTGTTTGCACCTACGTTGTCACAGTTGAATTTATTAGGACTCACATTAAAAGTGTTAATGAAACAAGGTCCATTACTGCCATTGTCGATATCAGCTGGCATAATCATAACCATACCATTATCATCCAATGTTACAGTTACATCTTTACAAGAAGCGGTTGGTTTTGGTGCATCATTTAAAGAAGTCAATACGATACCTCCATGCATGGTCATAGCATGAACATCACCACTCAAAAGGTACAATACCCCAAGGTTCCAAAAATCACCTCCTACATAGTAATCCGTATCATTTACAAACTCTGCACATTCGAAATTTTCGAAAGTACCAAGGTTGTCAATTGCACCGGTATTATTGAATTTAAAGTAATGATACACGAAAGATTCAGCCTCAATAATCAGGGTTCCATTATTATTAAAGGTACCAGTGTTCACCAATACAGAGCCGGACTTTCCAAGGAAAGTACCCCCAGCATTATTATTGAAAACAGCCAGATTATTGGGTCCTCCGTTATCAAAAGAACCACGATTTTCAAAGGTTCCATTATTGTCGAATATCCCATCGTTGTCAAATAGGATGGTCCCTTTGTTGATGAGCTTTCCGTTGTTTTCAATGGAACCTGTGCTGAAATTGACGAAATACCCTTCGTTACAAATAACAGCACCCGCTCCAATCTGAACTACATTCAGGTTTTCAATAGAGTATTTCAGGTTTAGGGAACCCGTAATTACAGGTGTGTTGTAGACAAAAGAAGGAATAACCGCTTTTCCCCCGTCCTGTGGAAGACCTTGCCCCCAGTTATCGGCATTGTGCCAGTCTGAATCGACAATTCCTGTCCAAACGGTTTGCTGTGAATGAAGATTTTGGAAGGAAAGGAGAAAAACTGCACAAAGCAGTATCCCCCTTCCAAAGGTTGGAAGTACAGATTTGATGTTCATTGTTTTTGTTTTTGAATTATGAAGGCCTCTTGAAGGGGGGACGACAAGAGAAAATTGAACCTTTCTTATGGTGAGTGGAGACTGTGTCTAGAAAAAAACACCCTCAAAAGTGAAAAATAATCAATCAAATACCAAATTTAGAAGGGCTAATAGGCCATTTAAACATTAAATAAAAATAACACCTATATGTTATTCATTATGATAAGGTGAGTTGTTAAGAATGGAAAATGCCCTGTAGACTTGCTCAACAAAAAACAGACGTATCATTTGGTGGGAGAAGGTCATTTTTGAAAGAGAAACTTGAAAATTAGATCTTTGGTAGACTTCTTCGGAAAAACCAAAGGCGCCTCCAATAAGGAAAACGATTCTTCGGCGTCCTGTATTCATGTGTTGTTGAAGATAATCTGCAAATTCAACAGAACTAAATGACTTCCCATTTTCATCCAGCAAAATCAGAAAGTCATCATCGGAAAGTTTTTTCAAAATGCTTTCTCCTTCCTTCTTTTTTAACACCTCAGGCGAAAAGTTTCCGGCATTTTTAACATCAGGAATAGTCTCAACGCTCAGATTTCCATACTTTTTAATACGCTTCACATATAAATCAACCCCTTGATCAAGGTATTTAAAACTTGTCTTCCCGATTTGCCAAAGGAATATTTTCATATAGGTTATCTGAATAATCCTAACTCTTCTTCAATTGAATTTCTGTCCCCGTAAAGTTTTCGAATATTCCCTAAAAGGAACCGGGCCAGCTTTTCCATATCATTGACGTAGAGATGTCTAAGGAAATTTCTGGTCTTGACAGATGGTGGCCTGCCAACGTGCGTTTCTAAAAAATGATTGAGAATCTTCCAGGAGAGTTCCTTGGTTTTTGCAGGCTCAATGGCAAACATAGGCACAATAAAGCGAGACAAAAGGTCCAAACTTCCAACTTCACTTATCAATTCAAAAAGGTCTTCCGGCCGTTCTTCTTTTTCGTAAATAGCACTTAACAATTGCCATTTCCTTTCAGATGCCGGCAATTGATTGAGGTCCTTAATTAGTTTATTGATTTCCCGCTTGCCCGGATTACCCTTTTTAAATTGATCAAAGTAATTGATATTCAATGTATTCAGCAACCTGGTTCCGGCCAAAGCCTTTATCTCTTTATCATTCTCTTCTTTTAAAGCTACTTGCAAAAGGATTTCTTCTATCCTTTCAATAACACCCGCTGGTTGTTGGGACTGCAATGCATGTGCTGCAAAAACCCTGGTCAACCCATACAGATGCCAATCGTAACTTACCTGGACCAGGTTCATAATTAACCAAGGTCGCTTATCAACCCTTGACAATAAGTCTCTTAGCTCAGCATTCTCTTTCTTTTTGTAAAGTACTGCAGCATGATAAACAAAAATGGTGGTTTCCATTTCACGGTTACGATACATCCGTGAGGTCTCTGGCAACATCTCCTCTGCCAGCTTATCATAATCCGCATATTTGAGTAGGAGGCTTAAAAACAGCGCATCTATTTTATCAAAATTAAAATGACGATCTCTCAGTACTTCTACCAATGTATCTACCATCGATTCCTTTAGTGCCGGAGGGATGGTTTCACTGCTAAGTTTAATCAACAGCAAAAATGCCCTTTCCAAACAGGAGAGGATATCATTTTTATGAGAAGTGAATCTTCCTATGACCGTTCCCAATTTAAAAATGATATGTCTGGCTAATTCATACACTTCAAGAAAATTCTTTTCCACCAGGTCATTATCAGCCTGATCCATAAGAATTTGCAGGGCATCATATACCTTCTTCGCTCCTGTCCTTGAAAAACTATGATTTGCCGACTGATTAGATTTGATTAAGGTTTGGAGCAACTGAGCATATTTCTCTTCCAGGTCAAGGTGGTCCACACTACTTGCAAAACGAGCTTTTAACGCAGTAGTGAATTGCTGATCCTTTCTTGCATATTCCAAAATGAAATCCCGGAGAGATGGATTGTCAATACTATCCAAAATAGTATGAACGGTCAATCTTTTGGGAGCCTTGTAAACCCTTCTTTTCGGTTGAGGTGCTACCGGTTTGGTTACTCTGCGCTTCCTTACTGCCAGAATAACGGCTATAATATGCCCACAAATTCCATCCTGATGATAAGCTGAACATTCGCAGGTAAAATTTTTGGTCTTATTGCCAGCCAATTGCAATTCAATTTCAAAACCTTCGAGGTGAGCCAGCCAGATATTTTTTTCAATTTCATTGAGCTGAAATGATTCGTCTGCAGCATACAAGGCCTCTCCTTTTAAAAAAAGGGATTCTTCTACCTCCTGTTCAACCTTGTCCAGTTCAAATTTCATTAAATGGCAGTATTGGCGATTTTGTAAAAAGCAATTACCTCAACTTACAAATATAGGAATATTATTAATGCCATCCAGAATGGGATTTCCGGTTGTCGATTCCCGGTGCATTTGTTTACTTTGCAGCTCGAAAATTAATATATAGAACCCATTAAATTAAAGCCGCTGGAACTAAATGCTTCTTTTAAAGAGGCTTTGGATTTAATGGAGAAAACCAAAAAAGGAGCTTTCATCACTGGTCGAGCAGGTACTGGTAAATCTACCCTTCTCAGGCTCTTTCGAACTACCACTCGCAAAAAGATTGTAGTCCTGGCGCCAACCGGTGTTGCTGCCCTCAATGTAAAGGGTCAAACGATACATTCCTTTTTTGGTTTTCCGGGGCGACCACTTTCTCCAAAAGACATAAAGAAAGTACGGAACAAAAAAATGTACGAAAACCTGGATGTCATCATTATTGATGAGATTTCTATGGTCAGGGCAGACTTATTGGACAACATTGACCTTTTCCTAAAAATCAATCGCAACAACCCAGAGCCTTTTGGAGGTGTTCAAATGATATTTTTTGGCGATTTATTTCAATTGCCCCCTGTGGTTGCAAGTGACGCTGAAGCGATGTTGTTCAATAACTTTTATGAAAGCCCTTACTTTTTTTCAGCCCAGGTTTTTGACCATGGGTACACGATGGAAATGCTGGAATTGCATAAAGTTTACCGACAGGAAAACAGGTATTTCCTAAGACTGCTGGATGCCATCCGTACCAACAGAATTGACCGGGAAGATTTGGAGGAGTTGAATGAAAGATACCTGCCCGATTTTGATTTGGATGACCATTACATTACCCTGAGTCCAAGAAATTACAAAGTGGACCAAATTAATGAACGGAAATTAAAGGATCTTGACACAGAAGAAGAAGTGTTTTTTGCAGACGTAAAAGGCAACTTTGATCCTCGGCTATACCCTACCGAACAGGCTTTAAAATTGAAATTAGGTGCCCAGGTAATGTTTATAAAAAACGACCCTGAGAAAAGTTTCGTCAATGGTACGATTGGTAAAGTGGTTGAATTTGGAACGGGAACAGTGAAAGTTGAGATTAAGGAAGAAGGAAAAACAAAGGTAATTGAGGTAGGAAAGCTGGATTGGGAAATCCTAAAATATGTCCAGGGCAAAGAAGATGAGAAGTCCATCGATACAGAGGTCATAGGTACTTTTTCCCAGATTCCCTTAAGATTGGCATGGGCTATAACCATTCATAAAAGCCAGGGAAAAACTTTTGAAAGAGTAATTATTGATATGGGTAAAGGGGCTTTTGAGCATGGTCAGACGTATGTTGCGCTCAGTCGATGTACCTCATTGGAAGGCATAG
>JAGQWW010000141.1 GCA_020436955.1 Saprospiraceae bacterium
AGGCATGCAGCATATTTTTACTTTCGAAAAATCATCTGATCTCGACATCCTGATTGAAAAGGATTTCAAGTGTCTCTCTCCCCGGAAAAACGAAGAAGATTTATTCCCACATCCTAAAGAAGGAGAAATCGCTTGTTAAATATGGTACAACAACTGATAGATAACCACGGACGACCTATTCACTACCTGAGATTGGCAGTGACGGACCGTTGTAATCTGCGTTGTTTTTATTGTATGCCTGCAGAAGGTATCGACTATGTACCCAAAGGTGATTTGATGAGTTATGAAGAAATGCATCGACTCGTCCGCCTGGGAATGGAAATGGGGATTAATAAGGTAAGAATTACCGGAGGAGAACCTTTTGTAAGGAAAGACATGATTGAATTTTTGGAGGAGCTGGGTGCAATGTCCGGGCTTTCCCTCAATCTGACTACCAATGGTACTTTGACCCACCATTATATCGACAGGTTAGAAAAATTGGGGATTGCATCCGTCAATCTATCCCTCGATACGCTCGATCGGCAAAGATTTCATGAAATCACTCGTCGTGATGAGCTTCCACAAGTTATGGAAACACTGGAGGCTTTGTTGGAAAGAAATATCCGAGTGAAGATAAATGCGGTGGTGATGAAGGATAAAAACATCGATGATCTGGTACCGCTGGCCCTGTTGAGTGAAAAACACCCGCTGGAAATGCGTTTCATCGAAGAAATGCCTTTCAACGGAGAAGGAGCTCACTATCCGGTATTGGAATGGAACCACCTTCGTATACTGGATCACCTAAGCAATCATCTGCCAAATCTGGAAAAAGTACCGGATGGCCCAAATGCTACTGCTAAGAAGTTCCAGGTACAAGGATTTAAAGGCACCATTGGTATCATAGCAGCTTTCAGTCGTACCTTCTGTGGTACCTGTGATCGCATCCGCGTAACCCCGGTCGGCCAACTCAAAACCTGCCTCTACGACGATGGCGTCTTCAACGTCAAAAACATCATGCGTGCCGGTGCCACCGACGAACAAGTCAAAACCTCCATCGCTGATGCCGTACAACACCGCGCCAAAAACGGCTTCGAAGCCGAACAAAATCGCAGATTTCACCAACCGGTACAGGAGAGTATGAGTACGATTGGCGGATAGTTGATTTTTGATTCTCGATTCTTGATGTTTGAATTATTTTCAATTTCAAGAATCAAAAATCAAGATTCAAAAATCCAACCCTCCTCCATCCTTCATCCTTTATCTTCCATCTGAATAATTTATCTTCGCCACAAACAAATCCGATGTTTGGTATTGCACCTGAGAAGATGGAGTTTTATTTGAAGTGGATAGCCATAGGGTTGGCTGTGCCGGCTTTGTTGATCAATTTGGGGATGATGGCTTTTATTGACGATGAAGGTATTCGGTCTTTGGTGGCGTTGGAGATGGATTTGTCGGGCAATTTTATCACGCCTACCATGCATGGGGCTTATTATTACAACAAGCCTCCTTTGTATAATTGGATTTTGTGGGTCTTTTTCAAGTTGTTTGGAAACTATGAAGAGTTTACTTCCAGGTTTGTGACGGTACTTTGTTTGGGTGGTTATGCGTGGACGGTTTATTACTTTTTTAAAAAGGAAGTTTCTAAAAAGACGGCATTTCTGGTGGCTTTTTCGCTGGTGACTTGTGGTCGGATGTTGTTTTATGATTCGATGTTGGGTTTGATTGATACCGGGTTTAGCTGGGTAACTTTCACCTTGTTTATGTGGGTCTGGACCTTTTTTAAAAAAGAAGATTGGTGGAAGTTATTCCTGGGAGTGTATGTGTTGACGGCGATTGGTTTTTTGATGAAAGGCTTGCCAGCCTTGGTATTTACCGGATTTACTTTGCTCGCCTGGTTTATTTACAATAAGCGTTTTTGGAAGTTATTGTCTTTGCAGCATTTTGCAGGCATTGGCGTGTTGGTGGTATTGGTAGGTGGTTATTATTGGGTGTACAATCAGTACAATGACTTGATGGTGGTGTTTGAGACGTTGGTGAACGAATCTTCCAAGCGGACGGTAGTGAAATATGGTTGGCAGGATACGGTGGCACACCTTTTTACCTTTCCTTTTGAACAGTTGTATCATTATTTGCCCTGGTCACTGTTTGTAATTTTCCTTTTTCAAAAAGGGATGTTGCAAAAATTGAAGGCAAAGCCATTTATGGTTTTCCTCGCCCTGACTTTTCTGGCTAATATTCTGGTGTACTGGAGTTCCGTGCAGGTGTATCCACGATACTTGTTGATGTTTCCGCCGCTGGTTTTTGGTATCTTTTTGTATGCTTTGGAGCTTTCCAATCGTAGCTGGAGAAATATTGGATTGGAATACCTGATTGGCGGTCTGGTAAGCATATTGGTATTGGCTGCCTGGATACCTTTGTTTACAGATGAGTTGGACATGGTACAAGGGCGCTGGTGGAAATCGGGCCTGGTAAGCATATTATTGCTGGGACTCACCATGGTGTATTGGAAGTATAAGGACCAACGTTGGTTGGTATTTGTATCGGTGCTGTTGACCATCAGGCTTGCATTTGATTGGTTTGTTTTACCCCATCGAAATGTACATGATCACGGAAGTGAGATGCGAACCTCCTGTATTGAAACCATGATCAATGGTCAAAAAGAAGATTGGAAAGTTTGGGGTCCTACCCATATGGAGCCTGCCCAGTCTTTTTATCTAACCAGAACCAGAGGCAAGATTATTCCCAGAGATGAAGATGGAAAGGCGGAGTTGTACTCCTTGTATTTCGTTGGGCCAAAATTTGAACTCAAAAATCACCGATTTGACAGCCTGGGCAGGGTAGAGGCCAGACATGGTGATTTTAAATATACCCCGTATGGGAAGATAATTGCTGGAAAGTAAGGTTCGGTTTTCGGTTTTCGGAGTTCGGTGTTCGCAGTTTGGGGCTCGCGGTTTGCGGTTCGGGGTTCGCTTTTTTTCCTTTTTAATAAAGCGTCGTAATCCGTAAATTCAATAATCAGCAACTAATATCTTTGCCTTCTTTCCAAAGTGCCACTGCTTTGGTGATGAATTCCCGAATGCCCGTTTCCGGGATATTTTTAGACTTTGAAATTCGGATACAGCCTTTCCCCAGGTTTAATCCTTTTAGTAATTCTCCATCCGGATCTATTTTTTGGATATCGCCGAAGTATAACCCAACATGGTTTTTCTGGGCGTTGAGATGAAAAATTGAACCAGCATTATCCCGATAGGACAGCATTTTGTATTCAATCCCTTCTACAATTTCAGGATATATGTCCCGAATCATTTCCCGGATTTCCATGATCTTATCATACCGCCAGTCTTTGTCGATGGTGTCTAGGTATTCAGTGGGGGAGGAGACGTTGTATTGCATGATCTGGATGTTGGATTCTGGATGCTGGTTTCTGGTTGAATGGGTTAATGGGAATTTAGGTATTCAAGTTAAGATTTTATCAGAAATACTGGGAAATCACCCTCTATCCGTCTCACGGGGGTGGAGTCCTTGGTTTTATTGACGATTTGGGTGCTTTAAGTAACTCAACTCTTTTGCTTTAGGAGGCGGCATCAATGATTTTATTGATGTTTTGGGTACATTAAGTTACTAAACTTTTTTGCTTCAAGAGGGCGGCGCTCATGTGTTTATTCTAATATTGGGTACTTCAAATTTCAAAACTCTTAGCCGCCCCCTTGAGGGGGTTGGGGGGTGATGATTTTCGATTCTTGATTTTTGATTTAGCCAAAAGCCAGAAGCCAATAGCTAATAGCCACCCAAAGACCAAAGACTAATTCCTCGCCAACGCCATCTGCTTTTTCGACATGGCATCCAGCATACGGTCGGTGAAGAGGGTTTTGGCTAGCCAGAAAAGGAAATTATTGGGAGCTACCAGATAGCGGGTCTTGGGCTTTGGAGTTTCGAAGGCATGTAACATCACCTTAGTGACTTTATCCACTTCAATGGCTCCTTTGGATACTGCATCAACTGCTTTATCCATTTTTCTAAAAATGGGGGCATAATCGGTGTCCTGAAAGCGGCCCTGGTCTGCTCTGGCTTTGGTCCAGATAGGAGTTTTGGTCGGACCGGGTTGAATGACGACTACCGGAACATTGTAGATGCCAAATTCTACTCGCATCGCATCTGAAATGGCTTCTAGCGCAAACTTGGAGGCCGAATAAGGTCCCAGGAAGGGACGGGATATCTCGCCGGAGATGGAACTGACATTTAAAATACGACCTGGTGGATAAGGACTCTTGGTACCAATGCCTAATAATTCGCCAAAGCGCTGTACCATTCGGATAGGGCCAAGGTAATTGACATCCATATTAAAGGCAATATCTTCCGTTTTCAAATGCATGACCGGGCCGTTGACTGCCAATCCAGCATTGTTTATCAGACCTGAAAGTCCTCGTTCGCCTACCTTCTCTTTTACAAATGCATATGCAGCATCAATCTGTTCCTGGTTTTGCACATCTACCACCAGCGGTGTAAATGAATCCCCAAGGGAGGATTCCAATTCTTTTGCATCATCCAACTTTCGAACTGTTCCAAATACATGATATCCGTTCTTGGCAAATAACATTGTGGCATGGAAGCCAATGCCTGTAGATACTCCTGTAATCAAAACATATCCTTTCATGATGTCGTATTTTGTTCCTGATCCGGATTTTCAGTAGTAGTAGTTGCTGATTCAAAAAATGCCCTGACTTTGGCTGCGGCAGATTTACCTGCCAGAGACGCTAATTCTTCCTGGCTTGCGGCCTGGATTTTCTTGACAGATCCAAAATGCTTGAGTAGTTTTTCTGCCGTTTTTGCTCCTACCCCTTTGATATCGGTTAAAGAAGTTTTGGTAAGCCCCCTACTCCTTTGGTCCCTATGGAATGTAATAGCAAATCGATGCGCTTCATTCCTGGCCTGTTGAATAAGTTTAAGGGATTCTGATTTTTTATTGATATAAATCGGAACCGGATCACCCGGAAAAAATATCTCTTCCAACCTTTTAGCAATCCCTATCAAGGTAACTTTCTCTAAAATACCGATTTCCTGCAAAATTTTAGCTGCTGCTCCCAACTGCCCTTTACCTCCATCAATGATGACGAGTTGAGGCAGGGGTTCATTTTCTTTTACCAGGCGGGTATAACGCCTTCTCACCACCTCTTCCATTGTAGCAAAATCGTTTGGACCTTCGACAGTCTTCACATTATAATGCCGGTAGTCCTTCTTGGAAGGTTTGGCATTTTTAAACACCACACAAGAGCTCACCGGATAACTCCCCTGGAAATTTGAGTTGTCAAAACATTCCAAATGCATGGGGAGAACATCCATATTAAGGTCAGACTGCAAAGTTCTTAGTATCCGTTCCGAACTGGTTTGTTTGCGGGTTTGACTGGCCTTTTCCTTTTGTTTTTGAAGCAGGTGGTATTTCACATTCTTTTCTGAAAGTTCCAACAGCTTCTTTTTGTCCCCAATCTTTGGAACGGTCACTTTAAATTCGTCGGTAGGAAATTCAATTTCCATCGGCACCAGAATTTCTCCTGCAATACTGTTGAATTTTTCCCTTAATTGGGGAATAGTGAAGGACAACAAATCTTCCGGTTCACTATCCAGATTTTTCACCAATTCCTGGGTATAGGTATTGATGATGGCACCGTTTACGACTTTGAGGTAATTGACATAGGCGCTCTTTTCGTCTCCAGCAATCGAAAAGACATCTACATCTTTGATATTTTGATTCACCACCGTCGATTTCCCCTGGTAATCCTCAAAAGCCGAAAGTTTATCTTTGATCTGTTGGGCCTTTTCATACTGTAAATCTTCCGAGTGTTTAATCATCAGCTCCTGGAAGTGCCGTTTTACAGAGGCAAAATTCCCTTTAAGGGTATTCTTGATTTGTTCTATCTTCTCATTGTAACTTTCCTCGTCTTCCATTCCTTCACAAGGTCCTGCGCAGTTTTTTATATGATATTCGAGGCAAACTTTGAATTTCCCCTTTTCAATATTTTCTTCAGAAAGATTAAAACTGCAGGTACGCAGGGGGAACAGTTGTTTGATAAGTTCCAATATCACTTTGAGACGTGCTTTGGAAGTATAGGGACCAAAATACTGGGACCCATCACGAATCACTCTTCTGGTAATATAAACTCTTGGAAACCTTTCATTTCGAATGCAGATATAAGAATAAGACTTATCGTCTTTCAACATCACATTGTATCGTGGCTGAAAGCGCTTGATAAGTGTATTCTCCAACAGTAGCGCATCGGCTTCTGTTTCTACAATGGTGAATTCAAGATTATTGGCCGTACGAACCAACACCCGTGTTTTATAGGGAAGGTTTTTTCCGCCGGTAAAATAATTGGCTACACGATTTCTAAGATTCTTGGCTTTTCCGACGTACAGGATGGTACCGTCGGCATCCAAAAAACGATAAACCCCGGGCTGGTGAGGCAGGCTTGGTAATAATATTTCCTGATACTCTTTGTAGGTCATAGGTAAATAACCGTTGGCTCATTTCGATTGTTCGGGTCGAAATTAGCCAAAATTATATTTACCAAAAGAAAAACGGGAAGCTTTGATAAGCCTCCCGTTTTTCCAGTTTTCTCTTAACTGTTTACTGGTTCTTTGTCTTCCTCAATGATTTTTTTTGCAAGGTCTAGGATATTAGTGTCTTCTAGAT
>JAGQWW010000142.1 GCA_020436955.1 Saprospiraceae bacterium
ATATTGTTCCTGTTGAAATAAATCGTCTTGAAATCGCGACTGAAAGAAACCGGCCCTTCATGTTTTTTAGAATTCAATTCAAGGCTGAAGCTTTCTCTTTTTTGAGGAACACCATTTTTATCAACCTCTGCGTAGTATAATTCGAAAAATGGCTCATTGGTAGTTGAATCTACCTCTCCGGTTTTTCCACTACTCACCCATACGATACCATTTTGATAATATTGAGGAGAAAAGTCCAGGCGTTCGGTATTGATTTCCGTCGCATTGCGAACTTTTACATTTTTGTTTTTATCCCCTCTTTCGTACAGCTTTTCCGAAGATTTGGATTTGGAATCATTTTGCCCAAAAGCCATAGCAACTAATAATAAAACAAAAGGGAAAACAAGGAATGTTCTTTTTAGCATAATGTGTTTTTTATGTACCATCCGACTTCATTGCATTCATGGGAAGGCTGAATGGTTAACTCGGAACTTGGGAAAATCAGGTAAAAGTAAATAGAATTTATATATGTTACCAACATATCCTCAGTCGAATAATCAGCAAATTCCTGTATCCGATATTTAAAGCGGGAAATTTAACGAAAGGGAACCCTTTTTTGGTATGTAGTGTAAAAAAAAGGCCTTTGGCCTTTGGCTATTAGCTATTGGCCGCTAAAAGCCAACAGCTAATAGCAAACAGCCATATTATCCTTCAAAATGATCCATAATTTTTTCAGCCAGTTCCATTCCGATATTGGTCTGGGCCTGGGTCGTTGATGCACCGATATGTGGAGATAGGGAAATATTTGGATGGCTCAACAAATCTTTCCTAGGCGTAGGCTCTCCTACAAATACATCCAGTCCTGCTCCTTTGACTTTACCGGAAGCCAGTGCATTCACCAATTCATCTTCGTCGATGGTGCCTCCTCTAGCTGTATTCACCAACACTACTCCATTTTTCAACATCTCAAATTCTTTAGCACCTAACAAAGGTCCGTCTCCACCCGGTACATGTAGTGTGATAAAATCAGAGCTGGATAGAACTGTTTCCATTGGTACGGTATCAACTTTAAGATTCAATTTTACACCATCAAATCCTGGAAAATTCAATTCAATCACAGCTTCTTTTACCATTGGGTCGGTAGCCAATACACGCATTCCCATACCCAATGCCATACGAGCTACTGCCTGACCGATACGACCGAAACCGATAATACCTACGGTTTTACCACGCAATTCTGCTCCTTTGGCGTAGCTTTTCTTCAAATCTTTAAAAGCAGTATCCCCTTTTTCGCGCATCTCAAGATGAGACAATTGCAAAAAACGGCTAAGAGAAAAAATATGTGCAAAAACCAATTCTGCTACAGATTGTGAAGAAGCAGCAGGTGTATTTACTACTTTAATGCCTTTGCTGCGGGCATATTCTACATCGATATTGTCCATTCCTACCCCACCTCTTGCGATCAATTTAAGATTTGGAGCCATGTCGATAAGCTCCTTTCTCACTTTGGTGGCACTTCTTACGATTAGGGCGTCAAAATCATTCAATTTTGTCGGTAATTCCTCCTGTGGAATTTTGGTGGTTTGTACTTCAAATCCTGCTTCCTCTAAAAGCAATTTGCCGTCTTCTGATATACCGTCGTTGGCCAATACTTTGATCATTGTAAGCTAAATTTTTTGGTGGGTTCAACAATGCGGACAAATGTATAAAAGTTCCTGATAGATAAGAGGAACATTTATCACATAGACCTAATTATTTAATGCATTGACCGGTGATTTGTTGTATCGATCTTTAACCAATATTAAATCTTTCAAACATTTCAACCGCAACGGACTGAATACCGGGAGAGCTAAGCTGGGGAAAGTGCTCCTTTTTATAGGCAAACAATACATTTTGCACCTGCCATATTTCAGGATTCAATCCTACATTTTGAAATAAGGCATGGAGGTCTAATAATATCTCCATCTGCTCTATGTCTTCCTGGTCCCCCTTCAATCGAAAGGCAAGTCTTGAAAGAAATTCACCGCTATTTTTATTCAATTGAAAGGTGTCTTCAATTTCTGTTTTCCATTCTTTTTTAAAAGCCACCAATTGCATAAGAACTTCAGTGTCAGTATGCTCCTTTTTTAAAAAGTCTTGTAAAGAGGCTTTCAAAAAATCTGCGGCCATGGCTTCGAGGTGAAGCGGCAAGGGTTCTTTTCCATATTCCTCCGGCAGGTTTTTAAATGGAAACATTTCAAACATTTGCTTTCCTGCAAGCAGCTTCTCTTGTTTGTTTTTTTGAAAAACAGCCTGGGAAATCAGCAATTGATGCTCATGGTACAAATCAAATAATTCAATTACTGGTGCATGGGTAAGCCTCAAATCTGCTATCTCCATGGCACCGGCCCAGTCTTCCAGTAAAAAATCGTTTTCCGGATTTTTCAAAAGTCGTCCCTGGGGCTTGAATTGATTATCCAACCAGACCAGAAAACCATATTTTCCGGACTCCAGGGTTATTCTGTTTTGAATGGTCATTATGCCTCGTCGGGCGCGTCCATCTGGCAATGTTTTATATTCCAAAGTCTCCAGGTTCACGGCAAAACCATTAGTAAACTCGTGTTGTTCGAGATCCTTCCATAGCGACATCAAAGCAATGAAAGAGGCAAATTGGCTTTCTTCGACAGATGTTGCTTCAATTTTATCTTCAAAAAGTACCAATCCGTTTTCATAAATATTACTTGGAATCTTCTGCAAGACATTTTTCCAACTGTCCAACAAAGGCTTATGCCCAAGGTCTTCGGCCAATCTCACGGCGCGATAGGCATACTGCAATATCTGCAGCGTTTCTATCCCTGATACTTCATTGAAAAACCAACCACAACTTGTGTACATCAAAATACATTGTCGCTGCATTTCAAGTAGTTGTAACAAGCGGGTACGGTCATAGGTACTGAGGGGCACCAGATGGTATTTTTTTTCAATGGCTTTCCAGCTGCGCAAATCCTTTTCCAGGATCCATTGAATGTATTCATTTCGCATTTGCCAGGGGTCCTTCACCAGGCTTCTAGCTTCTTTTTCAAAAAAGGGCGACAGCGTATCTCTTACAAAATCCAGTGCCTCCCGAAGGGGACCACGCCATGCCTGGTTCCATCCGGGTTCGCCCCCGGTATGGCAGCCACAATCTGAATTCCATCTTTCTACCCCATGCGCACAGCTCCAGGCGCTTGGTTCTACAATTTGTGCTTCCCAAACAGGCGGAAATTCTTCCAGGTAAGCTGCATAATTGGTGAGCTCCAGATTTTTTTCTCTTTTTAAAAAATGAATGGCAGAAGCCAGAGCCATTTCCCCAAAGGTATGATGGTGTCCATAGGTCTCACCATCTGTTGCTATATGCATGAGTGCGTTAGGGGATGGATTGGTGGGAAATCCCTGTAGGATTCTTCCGGCAAAAGTTTTTCCATCATGTAAAAGACCATTAAATGCTACTTCCTGTGAAATTTGACCTTCGTAAAAAAAGACCGCTATTTCCTTTCCGGAAGGCAATTTGACTTTGTAGGGTTTAATGGTATCGACAGAATGTGGACCGACCGATGCCCAATCAGCGTCTTCAGGCCCTTTAACTGCCTTGGCCTGTCCAGGCGCCAAAATGGTGAATTTAATATCGTGAGCTGCCAGTACCTCTAGTGTTGGTACATCGACAGCAGTTTCTGCCAGCCACATTCCTTCCGGTTTGCGATTGAACCTGTTTTCAAAATCTTTGATACCCCAGATCACCTGGGTTTCCTTGTCTTTCTCATTGGCTAAAGGTAAAATCAGGTGGCTATAAACCTGTGCCAGGGCATTACCATGACCATTGAGTCTTTCGGCGCTGTTTTGATCCGCTTCTAAAATGCGCGCATAGGTCTCCGGTGCTTCGGTTTCCATCCATGAAAGCAAGGTAGGACCAAAATTGAAGCTAATCCATTCATAATTGTTGACGATGTCCTGGATTTGGCCTTGATTATCCTGGAGTCGCGCCCAGGCATTCCGTTTATAACATTCTTCATTTATCCTTTCATTCCAATCGTGAAATGGAGCCGCACTAGGCTGATGGTCAATCGTTTCCAGCCAGGCATTTTCCCGTGGCGGTTGATAAAAATGACCGTGGATACAAACAAAACGCAGGGATTCGCTACTCATAAGATATACTAAATTGAGTGGTGAAAATAAAACAGTTCACGGAAAGGGAAAATTTTAAAAATGCCTGAAAAGGAACTGCGTTTGCCAGACACGAAAAAAAAACTACTTTCGCAAAGTACTTCAACCTTTTATAAAAACACCAATTATGAAATTATTAGAAGGAAAAGTTGCGCTCATTACCGGTGGTTCAAGGGGAATCGGGGCTGCTATTTGTAAAAAATTTGCTGCTCACGGATGTAATGTCGCCTTCACTTACCTTTCTTCAGAAGAAAAAGCCAAAGCCCTGGAGCAGGAATTAGCAGCTTCCGGCATCGAAGCCAAAGGGTTTAAATCTGATGCTTCCAAGTTTGATCAGGCCGAGCAATTGGTCGCCGATGTACTGGGCCAATTTGGTAAAATCGATGTATTGATCAACAACGCCGGTGTAACCCGTGACACTTTAATGCTTCGAATGACAGAAGAGCAGTGGGACGAGGTAATGGAAATCAATCTAAAATCTGTTTTCAACCTTACCAAGCATGCTTTAAAGCCTATGTTGAAAAACAGAGGTGGATCCATCATTAATATGTCCTCAGTCGTTGGGGTATTTGGAAATGCAGGACAGGCAAACTATGCTGCATCCAAAGCCGGAATAATTGGTTTCTCTAAATCCATTGCCAAGGAAGTAGGTTCGAGAAGCATTCGTTGTAATGCAGTAGCGCCGGGCTTCATAGAAACGGAAATGACAGAAGTGTTGGATGACAAAACCAAGGAAGCATTTTTGGCCGGGATTCCGATGAAAAGATTGGGTCAGGCCGATGAAGTTGCAGATGTATGTGTCTTCCTGGGATCAGATATGTCGACTTATATTTCAGGACAAGTCATCTCTGTTTGTGGTGCCTTGAATACCTAAATAGAACTTTTTATCGCTTCGTGGGGTCGATTTGCAAGATTGCAGACACTTTTAACAAGGTTTTTTACGCCTAATTTTATAAACCTTGGTTGAAAATTCCTTAGTCTTATTTTTGCTAATTATTTTTACGGACGAAATTCCTATTTTAAAAATGGGTTTTCTCAAAATTAAATTCAATTTATCTAAATCAGTGTTTATGAAAAAATTATTACTCTTATCTACTCTTTTAGCATGGTCCGGATTTATGATGGCCCAAGTAAGTTTTTCTGACGATTTCGATTCGTATACGGTTGGCGCTTACGTTGGCCAGTCAAGTGCAGATTGGACAACCTGGTCAGGAGCACCTGGTTCTGCAGAAGATGCATTGGTATCTGATGAGCAGGCCAGCAGTGGTACTAACTCTGTAATAATCCAATCAGGTACGCCTACTTCAAATGGTCCTATTGACCTTGTATTGCCTTTTGGTGGCAAGTACGAAACCGGTACTTTCCATTACGAGATGATGATGTTCATTGAAACTGGTGCATATTTCAACTTCCAGGGTGAAGTTGCAATTGGAAACGTTTGGGTTTTCCAACCAACCTTCAACACTGATGGTACTGTAGATATTAACAATAGTGACAACGTTGCTGTTACCACTGCTGATTACCCACAAAACGAATGGTTCAAATTTGAGGTGGATGCCGACCTTACTTTGAACAACTGGGTAGTTTCCATCAATGGTTCTCAAGTTGCTAAATTTACCAACCCTTTCAATGCAGTTGCATCTCTTGACTTGTTCCCATTAGCTGGTCACAAGTTTTTTGTAGATGATGTAGCATTTAGCTATGAGCCTTTCAACCCACTAGGAAATGACCTTGCATTGTTCAATGTTGACGTTCCTACCAGAGGTTTGGATGGTAAAGCTTATACTTTAGCTGCAAGCGTTAAGAATATTGGTCAGAGCACCATCAATTCTTTTGACATTACCTGGAGCGATGGTGTGAACTCAAGCACTAAAAACGTAACCGGTGTTAGCCTTGCTACTTTCGATGAGTACCAAGTAACTTTCGACGATCCTTATACAGCTACTGATGCTAACAATAACATCGTTGTTTCCATTTCAAACGTAAATGGAGGAACTGATGACAATACAGACAATGACAGCAAAGATGGTACAGTATCTATCGTTGTTCCTGCTCCAGATAAAATGTTCTTTGTAGAAGAAGCTACAGGTACCTGGTGTGGATGGTGTCCACGTGGTGCAGTTTGGATGGAAAGAATCCATGACGAGTACCCTGACTACTTCGCTGGTGTTGCTGTACACAATAATGACCCAATGGTTGTAACTGAGTACGATGCAGGTGTAAGAGCTTTCCCTGGTTTCTCAGGATTCCCTAATGTAATTGTTGAGCGTACAGAAGTTGGCAATCCTTCTAATTTGGAGAACAACTTCTTCGATTATATCGTGAATGCTCCTGTTGCAAAATTGACCAACGATGTGGAATTTGATGCTGCAACCGGTCAAATGAACATCAAGGTAAATGCTTTGATGAAAGAAACTGTATCTGGTGACTACCGCATCAATGTAGTAATCAGAGAAGATGGTGTTACCGGTTCAGGTGCAGGTTGGGCTCAGACCAACTACTATGCTG
>JAGQWW010000143.1 GCA_020436955.1 Saprospiraceae bacterium
CTTGGCAAATGTACCCTAAGCCAAATTGCCGAATAAATATCTGAATCGAAAAAAAGAAAGTGCGTAGTAAAAATGGTAAGCCCCATTCGGTACCAACCCATCGCCAAATACTGATCAAGCGCCTCTGGCGCAATTCCCTTTAAGAAAATTCGCCCGGTAAACTGACTCTCAATGTCTCTGTTCATCAAAATATTACCGGTTTAATCATTTAGCGATAAATGGGCATTTCTTCAAGGTAGTCAAAAACGGGATCCGGCACCAGATAACGTATGGATTTGCCTTCTTTGATACAATTACGAATATAGGTTGCCGAGATATCTAACAAAGGAGCATCAAAAAAATGAACATTGCTAGTATCAAAATCTACCTTGAGGTCATAATTTGGCCTTTTGTAAAGATAAATGGAATAGTCTCTTATTAATAATTCAAAATTTTTCCATTTATGTAAAGTCGCAAGATTATCACCTCCCATTATCAAAACGAATTCGTAGGCAGGATGTTTTTCCTTGAGGTAGGTAAGTGTATCTACAGTGTAGGAAGGTTTCGGTAATGAAAATTCTATATCAGAGGGTCGAATGGCATCATTGTTATCAATGGCTAAATGAACCAAATGCAATCTGTCGCGGTCCTTTGCCAAAGATTGTTTGTTTTTTAAAGGATTTTGAGGCGATACTACCATCCATACCTGATCCAAATCCGTTTGGGTTGCCATAAAATTTGCAATAATCATATGGCCAATGTGTACCGGATTAAACGACCCAAAAAACAATCCCACTTTCATCTCGATTCTATTTATTCAAAAAGCATCTCAGTGCCTTCGTTCAATTGTTTCAATATCTCTTCTGTATCTTCCTCTTCTATGAATGGCTCTTCTTTAATGTCTACCAGCCATTTGCCATCTATCCTTTTTAAAAAGAAACTATCTGCAACAACTTCTCCTTCCAACTGAAAGGTATAGGCACAATTGGCATCTTCTCCGTTTTCAGTGCAATTCATCGACAGAAAAACTGTGGTATCCAAAGCCATCCCGGATTCATCGCCGCCTATCAATTTTTCTATTGATGCAACGAACTCTCTGGTCTTGGGAGTGCTAAGTTGTTTTGCAGTTTCAAAATCGTTCGAATCCACAGACTTTTGCCAAAGTTTGCATACTTGTTCCGGACTCAATTGACTTAAATCAGTTGAAGCCTTTTCTCCGCCGGTATCACTACAAGCTACCACAAACAACGAAAGAGCAAATACCAGGACATGGAATCGCATAGAAGAGATTTTTCTAAATAATAATTTCTGCTTTAGCTACAAATCAGAAAATGTACTGATTTTCTTAGCTTCCCAACATCACAGGCATCACAAGCATAAGGATGTCTTCGCCTTCCTCCATTTCACCCGGCAACAAGATACCTGCTCTTGATGGAGTCGACATTTCCATCTTAATCTCATCTGAGCCAAGTATGGTCAACATTTCTATCAGGAACTTGGCATTGAAAGCAATCTGAATTGGGTTTCCCGCATAGTTACAGGTCATTTGTTCAGTTGCTTCATTAGAAAAGTCCAAATCCTGAGCAGAAATGGTCAAGCTATTTTCCGAAAGATTCAATACTACCTGGTTGGTAGTTTTGTTTGCGTAAATAGAAATACGTTTCAAAGAATTCTGGAAGTCCGTTCGGTTAACCGTTAATAGATTTGGATTGTCAACCGGTATAACTGCATTGTAATCTGGATATTTCGCATCAATTAGACGACAAACCAACAAGGTACCGTCAAACTCAAAAAATGCATTGGTTTTGGTGAATCCAACTTTCACTTCTCCTCCTACCGGCAATACATTTTTCAAAAGATTGAGAGCCTTTTTGGGTACAATAAAAGAAGTAGAAACTTTGCTTTCTACATCACCCATGGCAAAACGAACCAATTTGTGAGCGTCTGTTGCTACTAAAGTAAGCTTGTTAAAGTCAACCTGGAAATAAACTCCTGTCATAGCAGGACGTAACTCATCGTTGCTGGTGGCAAAAAGAGTATTGGTGATACCGTTGGACAATTTTGGAGCAGGCACCCTCACCTGATCTTCATCCTCAACATCAGCTGTTGATGGAATATTTGGGAAGTCATTGCCATCTTCTCCTGCTAAACGGTATTTACCGTAAGAAGAAGTGATTTCAATGCCATAATTATCTTCATTGATATTGAAAGTAATCGGCTGAGCCGGAAGTGCTTTCAATGTATCCAACAAGATTTTAGCTGGGACAGCAATATTTGCTTCTCCATCACCTGACACCTCGATTTGTGTAACGATTGACGTCTCCAAATCACTGGCAGTGATGGTCAACATATTGTCCTGAATGGTGAAAAGGAAATCTTCCAATATTGGCAACACATTCATAGAGCCAATTGCACCTGCAGCAACCTGCAACTTTTTCAACAAATCGGAAGATGAAACATTAAATTTCATTGGGTGGTTTTTGATCGGTTAACCTAATTAATTTTTTGATCATCAATTATTTACCATTCTCAGGGCTGGCAAAAATAAGGTAATGGAATTGAATATTTATTGAAAAAAGCTAACATCATGTTAATAAGTTAAACTAGTCTTTGGTCTTTAGGCTTTGGTCTTTGGTTGGTTGGCATTTTAGCTTGTATTACGGCAAAATCAACCTAACCAAACTTGGTATACGGTTAAAGAGCAATAGTGTTTGATTTTTCCCGCAAACAGTATCCCCATCCCCTATCTCCCATCAAAATCATTCATTCTGCATTCTCAACCCTCTATCCGTCCTTTCACCCAAACGAAATCCAAAAAGCCACAAGTTGTGAAGCAACCCCAATCAGATAACCACCCCATAATTGTCCGGGGGTATGTGCCTTGAGGTAAAGTCTTGCGGACCCTACAAGGCCTGCAAATAATATCACCAATAATAGTACAGTGGTCATGCTAACCCGCATAGAGCCAAACAAGGTGCTATTGAGCGGAAAATTGGGCTGTTTTAGCAAAGCCATAGTTAATATGGTCATAGTCAATAAGCCACCCATACCAACTGCGTGTATGCTAACTTTTGAAAAATTATTCATGAAAAAAGCAGCAAAAAGGCCAATTACGCCGCCCAGGGTAAACATTTTATATGCCTGGGGAACATCGGGTGATTTGTAAAGCAGGTAATAAATGGCAACATAAAATACTGCTGTACCGATGTAAGGAACGATTCTGTCATAGCGGTCCTTCATGTCAAATGTCTTGACAAACCCAAGGGCCTTCATCATGACAATTGCCAATGCCGGCATGAAGAAAGAATATAGGAATACAACTGCTATTAATTTGATTTGGTCCCCAACCTGGTTTACACCAAACATATATGGATTGACCATTAACAATAGCAATAGCATATATGTGAACATCAGCAAAGGATGAAACACATAGGTTAAAATATTCGCAGCGATTTTCAACATCTTATCTGCCATGATAGTGTAAAGGTAGCGACTTGTCTCCAATCCTTATTTCCTTTCAAAGGGTTTTAATCCGTAATCTGCTGTATTTGCAATTCCAAATTGGTCAAAATGATGCAAAAAGTGTTTAAAATGTAGCTTATCCCAATCTTCTTTACCACACCAACCATACACAGGATTCTTGGTTTTAGCATCCGGATGTTTTGAATAATAGTCCTGATACTTTTCCCACTCTTTCCAAAAAACTGCTTTTGCTTCATCCAGGTTTTCATGGAGTAACGGTTCCGTCGTTTCCTTTTCCATCAATGGATTTTTGAAATTAGGCATAATGGCATATTCCGTATCCAAAAAAGCCATAAATCTTGGTATTCTATCTTCCGGTGTTGCAATAGGCAAATCCAAAGTGCCATTGGCTGATTGTAAGGACCAAATCAGATGTTCCACCATGTGTTGAGGGCCCATTAAACCAAATTTTGCTTTATCATTATCAGTCAAAGCGTCCATATAACGACGCAGGTCATTTTCAAAAAACTGGTTTCGGGTTGATGCATTCATGCTACTGTATTTTTCACAAACTTAGGATTAATATTCACTTGAAACAAAGGAATAGCCATCCTTAAAAAAGGAAGGGACAATCCGCACATCTTCCCTACCTTTACCGTTGTTACTCGAACCAGAAATTCACCTATAGACCATGGATTATTTATCTCCCGAAATTTTGAAAACCCTAACCGGATATTCCAAGAATTACCTGGAAAGACCTGTTTCCGAGGACTGGACTATTCGACCTATACAAGCCAAAGACAATAAAGCCATGGCAAGGATCATCCGCACAGTCATGTCTGAATACAGTTGTGTAGGTGAGGGTTACTCCATCCAAGACCCGGAGGTAGACTTTTTATCCACGGTCTATAATAGTGACCGATCTTTTTATTGGGTAATTGAAAAAGGCAGCGAAATCTTAGGCGGGGCAGGTATCGGACCACTCAAAGGAGCCTCAGATGATTATTGCGAACTCAAAAAAATGTATTTCTCCAGCCAACTTAGAGGCAAAGGTCTAGGTAGAAAACTAGCCGATATTTTATTAGAAAAAGCCAAAGAAGCGGGCTACAAATATTGCTACCTAGAAACAGTGGAAAGACTTTCTACTGCTAATATCCTATACCAAAAACTGGGCTTTGAAAGGTTGACTGCTCCAATTGGGGATACCGGTCACGGTAGTTGTGAATTTCAGTATCTGAGATCATTGTAATCCAAGCTTAGTTTTACAAAATTATCCTTCCAAAAGCTTTAGAACTTTTAACCCAGATTGCGTTCCCTTTTTTACCAATGCTAAACCTGAAGGGAGATAGTTTTTTATCGAAAGAGAAAAGTTTTTCCAGCTTTAGATTAGGTCCAAATTCAAATTTGGAGAAATCCCCGTTCTCAGTAACGAGGTAAATGCCATTTTCAAAAGGAAGAAAAGAAAGGATTTTGGGGGAAATGTTTATGGTATCCATTTTTTTAATCTTGTTCCTTTTATTCAGCCGATATAGCTCAATATTATTCAATCCAACCTTAATGATCGTATCACCTCTACTTGCAAAAACACCCAAAATTGGCCCGGATACTTTTTCAGCATCTATCAAACCCTCGGCAGTAAATAATAAAATTGAACCTGAGGATTTATTATCTTCATGAGGAGCCGACCCTTTTCGAATAAAAATAAATTTTGAGGTGTCTTGAGTAAATGAGAATGAGGTTTTGTGCCAATAATTCGCTTTAGGTAGTTTGAAATTAAATGCTTCCTCCCCTGTAGGCTTAAATAAATATATAATTGTTGAGTCCCCTCCTATTTGATCACCTGTAACCAAAGTTCTACCCAAGTCATCCATTTCAATTGAAAGCGTTCCACCTTGTACAATAGGCTTGGATTCAAATATTACATCTCCATCAAAACTCCAAAGTTGAAGAACACACCTCGCATTCAACAATGCTTCGGGGCTTTCCCAATTTGTGAAATTGACTGGCTTTAATCCTGCAATTAACCTTGCATTTTTGTTGGCACAAATTGCTGAAAGGAAAGGACTAGAAAATTCTTTGACCTCAAATCCGGAAAACATACATCCCGGGTTGCCGGACTCGAAGGTTCCTAATACCATACAAACAACTTCTCCATTAATATCTGTCAGCAATCGGTTTTGGGCTGGTGCATCCCCCTTCTCAGTGCCACCCAGATCCTCAAATCTTAATTGACCATAAACACTAGAATATTGAATGCATAGAAAGAAAAGGAATAGAAGTAAGCTTGTAAAAGTTTTCATTTTCAAAAGTTATCCAGTTGGTTAGCCTTTTAGTTTCAACAGCACCCTGACATATTCCTAAATATACACCTGTCTCAAAATTGAGAATTCTTTAAGAATTCAATTGCAGCGCATTTATCAAGTAACCAGCATCCAACCCTATTCCTCCTCATCCGCTGGCGTAGCCTCCTGCACAAAAGCAATTGACTTCTTCAACACCTCCAAATGGGTGTTTTCATCAGGAGTCCCCTTGGCAAATTTTACCAAATCTGCCGTTTCCAAAACCTGGTACAAAGCGTCTAAATTCAGCTTTTCCCAAAGGTTACCTTTAAATCTTTTTCGGATTTCATAGGTGGTAGATTCCATGGCTGGGAAACCAAATTGACGTTCGATAAATTCCCGTAGAATCATTGAAACATCAGAATAATATAATTTGACCGCACCTTTTTCCCAGGGCTTTTCTTTTTGTAGCACCCACAATTTTTCAAGCGCCAATTCATATGGTGGTCGTTGAGGAATAACCTGGGTTTCTTCCTCGGGTTTACCTTTTTGAAGACGCCTTATAAACATATACAAGGCAACCAGTAACAAAAGCCCACCCAATCCTGCGAGATAAGGGTAAAAATCTTCGATGGTCCTAGGTTCTTCCTCAATTGGCTTGATATCACGCAATCCTGTGGAGTCAATGGCCGGATTGTTTACTTTAAACAAAAGTTTTCCTGAATAGGCTGTATCCAATTGATTACCGGCTGCATAAATCACCTTTACTGGATCAAACGCATAATAGCCTGAGTCAAAAACCGTAAACACGATATCCTGCTCATAACCATTTCCGTTTTGGGTTAGTCTGGTGGTACGTATCCAGTTTACTTTTTTACTGGTGTCAATTTGCTCGTATTCGATTTTTTGTATCCTTTCAGCTCCTGAGGTGGCAATATCCAGGC
>JAGQWW010000144.1 GCA_020436955.1 Saprospiraceae bacterium
TTCCACTCCTCCTTATCAATCGGTATGAGTCGCAACCTTTGGAACAAGTCCTGAGGCAGAGCAATTACTAAGTCGTCTACAATCCGAATTTAAGATTGAAGCGTATGTGCGCAAACAGCAGGAAATAGGGGAATAGGAAGGAAGGGAGAATGGGGGGAATAGGTTAATGGGTTAATGGGCGAATAGGTGAATGGTTTTTTTGGATTTACGAAGGACGATTTACGGGTTACGGATGAACAAGAGTTAAGAAGTTGAAAATGATGCTTTGTAGGTCAAGGGCATGTCCTTGACCTACAAAGCCAAAAGCCAAAATAAAAAGGAGCGACCGAGTAATTACGGTCGCTCCTTTTTGTATTCCTTAAGTATTGATTTTACATACGTTAGGTTTAGGTAGAGTGTGTTTGAAAGTCCTTTTATCTTTATACAAGCCCTTGTTCTACTGCGAATTTTACCAGTTCTGTACTGGAATTGAAGTTAAGTTTTCGCAAGATGTTTTTCCTATGTGTTTCAACCGTATAGCGGCTGATGAAAAGCTCCTTTCCGATTCCCTGGCTGGTGAAGCCGCGGCTGATGAATCGCAATATTTCCTGTTCTCTTTTTGAAAGGCATAATCTCTTTTGAAAGCCATCCATTAGAACAGTGTCAGCTGGATTTTCCTGTGGAGTGGTGAGTCTAACTTCGCGGCTCATGAAGAATTCACCTGCGCGAACCATTTCAATAGCTTTAAGGAAATCCTGTTTTGTGCTGCTTTTGAGGAGGAATCCGTCTACTTTAAGGTCAACGACGGCTTTGATTAAATCGGGATGGTTGTAGGAAGTGTAGGCGACGATGCGGAGGAATGGATGGTTTTCTTTTAGCTTCTTAATAGTTTTTGAAAAGTCTTCGCCTGGGATGTTTAAGTCTAATAAAAGTACGTCAGCTCTCTTTTGAGCCAACAGCTTAAAGAGCTCTTTTCCGGAAGGTGCAGAGCCAATCAGCTCCTTCCCGGGCTCTTTGGACAACAAGGCTGTGACGCCTGCTGCCACAATGGGATGGTCATCAGCGATGACTACCCTGATTTTTTCAACATTCATGGGATCTTTATTTTGTTTGTTTGCTAATATGTTCATGCCTGGCAACACAATGCATGGGACATCATGTGCCAATTAGATTGCCGAAATACATGGAAAACCTTATACCATGTATGGGATAAAGCAATCTAACCCTAAAGGGGGTCAATAATTTCCAGGGGATACTTCAATACCGGTTTTGGGAACCGGAGGGGTAGGATTTGATTGGTTTCTTTTCCAAAAAAAACACCACCAAAATTAGGTATTTTTTAGACTCAGGTCAACTATTTCCAAATTTTTCACTGAAAAATAGCTAGAAAACAAACGAATATTTAGATCTATATAATTTTTTATAAATCCTAAATTACCGAAAATCAGTGATTAAGGAAGAATCTTTGGAGAAGGTAAATGATGAAACTTTTTTTAAAAAATCTAAAATTTACTTCACAAAAAGGATTTTTGCAGCAACTGCATCGGGATTATCCAGTAATCTTGAGGTAGTACTAAAGACCAGGTAAACTCCTGTTTCCACTTTTCTGCCATTGTAATCTTTACCATCCCAAATGGCTTCTCCACCGTTGGCATCAGTTTCGTAAACGAGCTTACCTGAGATATCAGTAATCTTGACATTTGCATCCCTGGCTAAACCAGAAATAGCAATTGGGCCATCATAATCAGGACGAACCGGATTTGGAAACACTTTTACATTGGTTGAATTTAAAGCGCCTCCTGCAGTAGCATCTGTTCTGAAGGATTGGATTCCTGCCGGAGTAGCAACAAAGACTTCCCCTGTCTGCTGGTTAATGGCAATATCCATTACATTATTATCAAACAAAGGACTATTCAATTCATTGTAAGAGGCTAGCAATTCGTCTCCGGAAGGAGATTGCAAGAAAATACCATTTGTCGTACCAAACCATTTTCTGTTGGCTCCATCCACCGCGATACATTGGACATTTTCACCTTTTAAAAGATATTCATTGTCTCCACCAACATTCACGATTTGCAAAAAGCCCGGACAGATGAACGCATCAAAGGCCTGGCTTCCACATTGGAAAATAACCACACCGTCCTGGGTACCCACCCAAACATCACCATCTAGATCAACTGCTAAACTGTTTACATCGTTGATAGGAAGATTAGAGTTGTTTTGGGTGATTAGTCTACACTGGTCATCATTAGGATCGTTTAAGTCTCCTTCATTAAAAACCATAACCCCGGCTCCTCCGTCATTCACCACCATCCACTTGTTGCCGTTGCCGTCTACCACCAAATCAAGAAATTGGGTAAAATTGCCACAATCCCTGAATTCGAAACTTTTCCAACTGCGCTCACTTTTATTAAAAACGGATAAAGGTTCTTCAGCGAGATAATTGGAAACCCAAACATTGCCATTTTGGTCCAAATCAATGCCTCCAATTCTGGTACGCTGAGCATCTCCTACGGCTCCACCGAGGGAAGAATTACTTTGATTATAAATAGTTATATCATCAGCATCCAAATCATAGTCAAGAAATCCTTCAGCCCAGGACCCGATATAAACACGGTTTTGAGAAGGGTCGCCTTTAATGGCAACTACATCAAATATGTCATCGTCTCTGAAATTGGGATCTGTATTCATCCCATTCATTTCTAATCGATTTCTTCTGTTGAAAGATGTCCACTCATTTTCATGATATCGTAGAAACCCTTCTGAACGGTATAAATAGGTGAACTGATTGTTCCAACCACCGGTTGCTACCCATAGACTTCCGCTTTCGTAATCCAGTTCCCAGGCAAAACCGGTTTCCGGACCATCAAATATTTCTTTACTGCAACCATCCCCATTTATGTTGTCAAATTTTCTGAACTCCTTTTCCAAATCAGCTAACCAAACTGCACCAGCTTCATCGATAATGGCAAAGGTGGTGGTCACTATACAATCACCGGATAAGGTATTCACCAATTGGCTGTTTTCATCAAAGACCAGAATACGATCCAGGCATGCTCTACAGTCCATTCCTGCCAATAGATAATTTTCATTGGCTGAAAAATAGGTTGGTGAAAAAGCATTATTAAAATAGATTTGGTTCAGTTCACCATTACGGTAGGTAAACAAAGAATCATTGATGTTGAGATAAAGGTCATCTTTAAATACTTCCAGTGTTTTGCTCGAATAATCACCCGGAAATCCTTCATTCATGCCCATTAAGGACCAGTTGGTAACAAAGTCCTGCAGGTTGACGCCCGGGCTGTCTGCTACACGGTAGATTCCTTCTTCAGTCGCTGCATATAAATAGCCATCATGTCTTGCTACACTGTAAACTGCAATACCAGTTCTAATATCGTTGGTGAAAGTTTCTGAAACAGGATTCAATTCAAGTACGCCGAAACCTGTAGAAATGAAAACCCGGTCAGGAGCAACCACATTGATATTGTAAATCTCACGGTCTCCGAGGATATTTCCTTGTTTGATAAACGGTAAGGTAATGGTCTGACCATCTTTAATCAGGTCAATATTCCCATTTGCATAGGCTATAATCAGTGTCTGTGCTCCTTCACTATATTTTACGATGGAAATTCCGACATCACTTAATCCATTGGTTTTGGACAATCTGGAAACAGTATTGTCCTCCTTGTTTATTTCAATGAGAGAAAAATCAGCAGCATAATAGATACTGGTAGGACTTTGGGTTACAAATACTCCTTTCGTATAAGGTTGGTACGATTTCCAGTCGCCGATTGCCTGGTCTGATTGCGCTATTAGCGCTGTTGAAAAGAACACAAGTGTTAGTCCTACAAGTAAATGCTTTATTTCCATTCGTTTTTTATTTGCTAACCGCATTTGAAAACTAGGCTTTAAAGGTATTATTGTTTGCTAATTTTAATTTAAACCCTCCTGATAAAGAAAAGGTCATTCAGATTTCAATTCAAAATAAACTTCATCTTGCCAGGCTGCCAGGGGAAGTATTTGTTCTCCATCCCATTCTCCAAAAATGGTGAACGGTTGGCCGGCGCCGATGCTCAACAATTTCCAACCTGCCAAACCTTCAACTCGCATGGGTAAAGATTGACCATTTTTATCAGAAAGGTGCCATTGTTTGTCAATTTCGACCGGGAAAGCCTCCGAAATTCCAAAAGGAATAATGCCAGTCCAAGGATTATTGCTAATTAATGATGCATAATGTTTTTGGAACGCTTCCATTGAATCAAATCCTTTTACCGGAAGGATGTCTTCGAGCACACTTTCTCTCCCACTTACAATGGCTCTGAAATTATTGGTCCCGGGATAAAATACCACTGTTGCTTCCATGGAAGAACCAGCCTTGTAAACTACCTCAAAAGGTTGGGAACCAAATGCAAAGTCTAAAACCATTGCGTATTGTTCGGATTTAAATCCATAAAGCCATGTTTTCCGGGCTGTTAGATTTTCTTCCATGGTTTGGGTAACTCCCAAAATCTGCCAATTGTCAGTTATGCCGGGTTCTTCAGCCAATAGGTCTTTTTTGACGTTAGCACCTGCAAATTGTAAGATATCCAATTGGGTCGAGATATCCAGTTTTTCAAAATTTAACAAGCCTCCAGCAGTCAGGTGCCAAAGGGAGATATCCTTCAACACTTTTTCGTGCCAATTATCTGATCCGGTTTGAGAAGCCAGTATGCGCATTTTCCTACCGATGCTTCCCAGCTTGGCATCTACCATCCTTTTGGAGATAAATTCCCAATTATCTCTGTTCAAAGACTCAGCACCGGCGAGCCCCCTGCCTAACAAATCCTTTAACCAGGTTTCCAACTCCAACGCTCCTTGTTTCATTTCATCTAACCTTGAAGCAGAAACCAACAAGTCCCAGGTCCATTCGCGGGCTTTTTTCGGTTCCGGGATTGGTTCGGGCAAAACTTCAGATGGTTCGGATGTTTTAAGTATCCCTGATTTCCTTTTGTCCCGTCCCTGAATCCATTTTTCAACATCATCGGGCATAGTATGTCCAAAGCGGAAAGCATCCGGACGGATGAAAATCATTAAAGCTAAACCAAGGGCATGTTTGCAAGGGAATTTTCTGCTGGGGCAGGAACATTTAAATCCGGGTCCGTCCAAATCTACTGCTGTATAAAAGGGATTTGCCGGGGTTTTATATTCTCCCCACAAAACTCGTTCTGTCCCTTCCAACAATTGCCACCTGAAAGGAGCAGCACATTGTTTGGCCCTTTCCTGGCTGACAGGATCCGGAGCGAGCGATTGGAGTTTTTCCAGGGTAATTAGAGCCAAGGAGCAAAATTTTATTCAGTTTTTTCAAACAGGTCCCAAAAGTAAAAGTTTGTCAGGTGAAAAATAGGACAATCTTTGTAGCATTTCAGGCAGTTTACACGTATGAATTGATGACGTAGGACTTTTTAGAGCAAAGTGTACCTTTGTTGTCATAAAACAATCAGCTATAAAGCCTTCAATGAAATATGTCTTGTTTTCACCTGCCCACCCGCTAAGGGGAGGTATTGCTGCTTCGACCGAAAGGTTGGCCAGAGAATTACAGGCTTTTGGTCATGAAGTGATCATTTACACCTTTAGTCTACAATATCCTAATTTCCTTTTCCCGGGTAAAACCCAGTATGCAGATGAACCTGCACCGGATGATTTGGACATCCGTGTTAAGGTCAATTCTATCAATCCATTTAACTGGATAAAGGTAGGATTGGAACTCAGAAGTTTGGAACCGGATGCCATTATCACCCGATTTTGGTTGCCGTTTATGGCGCCATGTATCGGGACTATTTGTAGAATAGCCCGTTCAAAAAATACCAAAATACTTTCCATAGCAGATAACATCATTCCTCACGAAAAAAGACCAGGGGATAAGATTTTTACCAGTTATTATATCGGTGCCACTGATGGTTTTGTGGTAATGTCACAATCTGTAGAGCAAGATATCCATCAGTTTAATGCTGATAAGCCGGTCAAATATGTACCTCATCCGGTCTATGACAATTATGGAGATCCGGTCAATCAGGACCTTGCCTTGAGACATTTAGGCCTGTCAGAAAATTACCGTTATATTTTATTCTTTGGTTTTATCCGGGAATATAAAGGTTTGGATTTGTTATACAGGGCCATGCATGATAAACGCATCAAAAGGATGCCTCTAAAATTGATAGTTGCAGGTGAGTATTATGGGAACGAGGATTACTATGATGAGATTGTAAGGGTCTTGGACATTGGAGACCAGCTGGAGCTTCGTACCGAGTTCATACCTACGGAGGAGGTCAAATATTATTTTTCAGCAGCTGACTTGGTGGTACAACCTTATAAGACAGCCACCCAAAGTGGTATTTCCCAAATGGCCTATCATTTTGAAAAACCTATGGTGGTGACAAAAGTGGGAGGTTTACCTGAAATAGTTCCGGATGGTAAAGTGGGCTATGTAGTTCCTGTTGAAGAAAATGCCATTGCAGATGCTATTGTCAAATTCTACGAAGAAGAAAAAGGACCTGAATTTTCAAAAGGAGCAAAACAAGAAAAGAAAAAATATTCCTGGGCTAATTTGGTGAAGGCATTGGAGGAGTTGACGGGTTAGGGATAGGAGATGAAGGATGGAGGATGAAGG
>JAGQWW010000145.1 GCA_020436955.1 Saprospiraceae bacterium
CCATTTCTGCCCCCTGAATAACGTGCCCAATGATGATTTCAGCAGACTTTTTATCATCGATATCGTCATGCGGATTTCTTCCGGACTGGTTTTCTATAAAATATTCGGGGTTTAAGGTTTTTCCTACATCATGGTAATAGGCACCTACTTTTACCAGCAACGCATCGGCACCGATTTCACGGGCAGCAGCTTCCGCAAGATTTCCAACTTGAAGTGAATGCTGTAAAGTTCCGGATGCCTTGAGTGCCAAATCCTGTAACAAAGGACGATTCATATCTGACAGCTCCACTAGAGAAATGGCTGTGGTAAATCCGAAAATTCTTCCTAGAAGAGGAATTAGCGGGAAAGCCAACATGGTCAATAAAACATTCAGGAAGAACCAGCCGGCCATGGACCATTGTACCTCATACAAATCACCGTTTGCAATCATGGACAGTCCTGTAAAGCCCAGAACGTAGGTGATGAAAATGAAAAACATAGCCGTAAAAAACTTGGTCCAGTTTCGGGTATCAGCGGTGGTTAAGACAGCTACGATACCAGCCAATATTTGTAAAAAGGTAAATTCGTATCCAAGGGAAGACAAAAAGCTGGCAACCAGTACCACCACGATGTGGGTAAAAAATGCGAGGCGATCTGTAAAAAAGGTCTTTACAACAATCGGAACAATACAAAATGGCAACATGAAGGCATTCAAGGTGCCGGAAGTTTCGACCACATGTACCAGGTAACTAAAAATGACCAACCACATCAGAATCAAGGACAACCTTGGTAACTCTTCCAATGTATCCGGCAGGTAACTTCTCAGGTACATCAAAAAGGAAACAACGATGAGCGTAGTTAGCAGCATGTAACCCAAAAAGATACCCAGTGGCTTACGTGATTCTGAAAACGATTCCTGGTACTGGCTTTTATAAGAAACCAGTTTTTGATAGGCTTCCGGACCAACCACATCACCTCGGGTTATAATTCTTTCTCCTTCTTTTACCATGCCGGAGGCAATGGATATTTCTCCCAGCAAGGCTTTTTTGTATCGGCTGGTCATGCTGTCATCCAAAAAGATATTGGGTTGGAAGAGGTCTTCCATGACATAAAGCAGAAACTCAGGTTCAGCGAGTCTTGAATAGGGTAGAGAGTCGGTGAGTCTCTTTTCAACATCGGCGACCGTTTTCAAACTCTCTGCAGTACGTTTCTGAATGGTATTGCCTACGACGAGGTTAACTACAAAATCATCACCTTGATCCTGATGCTTTGGTGACCAGGAAATGATACCTCCTTTGTAATAACGGTCCACCAAATTGGTGGCAAAGGATTTATAGCGCTGTTTATTTTTTAGTAAATCCGGAAATTGTTGGTCTTGTTTAGCCAGGGTAAACTGGGATTCGAATTTTTTCTCGAGATTTTGTTTTACCACTAAAAGCACATCAGGGTCCTGCACATAATAAGGAGAAAAATCTTTCTCCAACATAGCCTTTTCCTCTTGTAATTGGGCTTCAGGTTTTAAAATGGGAAAATCGAAGGGTGCATCCAGCGTTTCATATCGCCAGGTTACGCCTTCTGCAAATTCGAAAGGAAAGCGAGCATTGTTTGGAAACAGGAAGCTGATAAAAGCAATAACTCCTACCACAATACCCCAACGGGTAATGGTCTTGATGTGGGTAGACGGAAACTGGAAAGAGTTATTCATGCAAAGGACGTTCGATTAAACACTAAACGGCCCTAATAATATCATATTTTGTGATAATATGCATAGCTCCGGTACGATCTTTTGCAATAACTGCCGGGATTTCCTTGGAAAAGTATTTGCTAAGCTGACTCATGCTCAGGTCTTCATTCACAATTGGAAAAGGTTGACCCATGATACTTTCCACCTGCTTTTCAGCATTATCCAGCGGATTATCCAGGATATGTTTCAAGACAGTGCTTTCAGTCAAAGAACCTACCAAAGAGCCATTATCCATAACAGGGATTTGAGAAATGTCCTTTTCTTTCATGATGTGGAACACATCTCTTAATTTTTTATCCTTTTGAATACTGATAAAGTCTTTCACTTCTTTATTGGCAATCAGGTCGCGCACTTTTCTTTCAGTATCCAAAAATCCACGTTCACGCATCCAGTCGTCGTTGTAGATTTTTCCTACATATCGGCTACCATGGTCATGGAAAATTACGACTACCACATCATCCTTGGTCAACTGGTCTTTCAGTTGCAATAAACCTGCTACAGCAGATCCTGCTGAATATCCCAATAACAATCCTTCTTCTCTTGCCAGTCTCCTTGCCATAACGGCACCATCCTTATCCGAAACCTTTTCAAAAAGGTCGATTACTTCAAAATCTACGTTCTTAGGCAGGATATCTTCGCCAATTCCTTCTGTGATGTATGGGTAGATTTCCTTTTCGTCAAATTCGCCCGTTTCATGGTACTTTTTGAAAACTGATCCAAAAGTATCGATACCCCACACCTTGATATTTGGATTTTGTTCCTTTAGATATTTAGCAGTACCGGAAATGGTTCCACCAGTTCCTACTCCAACTACAAGGTGAGTGATTTTACCTTCGGTTTGTTCCCAGATTTCAGGACCTGTACTTTCGTAGTGCGCTTTTCTGTTGCTTAGGTTGTCGTATTGGTTGGCCCAAAATGAATTAGGAATTTCTTTGCTCAGCCTTTCCGCAACACTATAATATGACCGTGGATCATCTGCTGATACGTTGGTAGGACAAACAATCACCTCAGCACCCATAGCACGCAAGATGTCAAACTTTTCTTTGGATTGTTTATCTGTAGTAGTGAAAATGCAACGATATCCTTTTACACAAGCAGCTAAAGCGATACCCATTCCCGTATTTCCGGAAGTACATTCTATGACAGTTCCACCTGGTTGTAAGCGACCATCTTTCTCTGCATCTTCCACCATTTTCAAGGCCATGCGGTCTTTGATAGAGTGGCCCGGGTTGAAAGTTTCAATTTTACCAAGTACCAAAGCCGGCACCTCTTTTACAACATTGTTTAATTGTACAAGTGGCGTATTACCAATTGTTTCAAGGATATTTTTAAAATACATATAGCTACTTCAGTTTCAAATTTAGTTAGGTGATTTTACGGTACAAAGTTAGAAAAGTTGAATCAAATTTATTTTCCTTTTTATTTGAAGGTCAAGCATTTAGCGGTGTACTTCCCTGGTTGCGAAATGATATTTTACAAAATAGAATGCAATGCCGTTCCTATTTGGGAAGGTCGACTCTTTTTAGAATTTAAAAATATGGGGAAACCCTATTCACGTTGTATTATTACTGGGTTTAATGGGTACTATACTGGTTTGTTTTAGGCACATCTTTTGCAAATAACCTACCTGAAAATCAATTGATTGGAATCTATAATGTATGATTCCGACAATTTAAAAATTGCGATTCGAACATTAGGAAGTGCTTTAACTAAAAAGAGATAGCAGAGCTTTGAGGACGAAAATATACTCTCCGATAGCAGGAGAGGTATTTTCCTCGATGCCTGGTTGTTTATCGCAATTTTCTTTTTAACAACGTGATAATCAATCGAAATGATGCCATTTGCACCTCGACGCAAAATGGTGGTCAGCTCCCTTGGTTGTGCTGTTTTTTTGTATTTGCTACTTGTTTTTCCCCTCAATCAGGCAAATACCCGCACAACTGTGGCAGTAAACCCCGTTTTTACCGCAACTGCTAAACAGTCAAGCTGTACTGCCGGTATTCCCAACAATGATGCAAGTTTACGTCTTACAAGTGTTAGCAACGGAGACCGTGTCAACTACTCAGTAGGAAATACCTATACCGGAGATCCGGATTATGCAAATGCACAAATAATCGGTGCTTTACCGTATACTATCGCTTCAAGCCTAACCAATCCAATGGGGGCCAGAGATTATACTATTCGTGTGTTTAATGGTGATAGTGGCACATATTCCGATGTCCTGGTCACCTTGGACGAGAAAATATGCCCCAATGAATGTTCCTGTGTTGATTACCTCTATGTAAACGACCCTACCCTGGATTTGACCCATAAATTTCCACTCAATCCTGATGGAACCGTAGGCCCTGAAGTAGGTTCACCATGGATGCCGACAGGAAATATTACCAATCCACATGGAGTAGTGGGAGATATAAATGGAAATTTATACATCGCTCAGATCGATGTTACTCCTACCCAATTATATCAAGTGAGTTGTGATGGTACCATTTTGAATTCAAATGCTATTCCTGGCTGGAACAGGACCTTGAACCTGGTAACAGATGAAAATACAATATATTCAATTGGTAGACCACCGGGAGGTGGCGCATATCATGTTTATGCTCATGATATTTGTACCGGTACTTTGGTTAATTCCATTATGTTGCCCGATGGAGGTACAGCCGGATGGGGACTTTCAAAAGGTGAAGACGATGAATTGTATTTCACCATGTCATTTGCAAATATTTCGCATGCACATACCATTTATCACGTTGAGAAAGACTTGTCTGCATACAATCTGGTATGGAGTCTACCGCAAATTTCAGGCTATAATACCCATGGTGTTGACCGTGATGAGTTTGGAAACTACTATGTTGTTTTGACCCGCAACTCTCCTGGTGCCACTACATTGTACAAAATTGGTCCCGGAGGTAATACTATCAATACCATTTCGGATAATTCATTGAATCAGTCCGGATTTGGAGGTACCTGGGGTATTGTTTACAATAGGTATAACGGAAAACTATACATGGGTACCCTTGGAGATGATTGCGTAGCGGTAGTAGATGCCGGAGGTCAGTTTGGAAATATGACTTACGAAGCTGCTTCAGGTGTACCACACGTTCCCGGTACCTATTCAAAAGCGATTAACATTGTAAGAGAATGTTGTCCCAATAATGTCTCCTTTACGCTTGATACTGTAGTGTGTGGTGTTCCCTTTGGAGATGAAGTTCATTTGGCCAGGTTGATTAGTTGTGATAATGGTGTTTTTTGTGAAGGAAACTGGTCAGTAGGACCAGGCAATAGCGGTATTAATTATGACCCTTGTAATCAGACTATTTCTTTCAATGCGACAGGAGCTTGTGGTGAATTTACCCTAACTGCAGCAGGTGGAGCGGGTACGCAATGTGGCGCTTTTGATGTGACTTTGAATGTGGGATATGGTGAGATAATCGCTTCGACCATAGCCGGGGATCAGGCAATTTGTAGAGGAGGTGATCCCGCTGCTTTTACCGAAGTAGCACCTGCCAGTGGCAGTAGTACCATCAATTACCAATGGCAGTTTAGTACTACAGATTGTAATTCCGGGTTCCAAAGTATTCCTGGAGCAGATGGACCAACCTATGATCCTCCTGCCGGATTGGATACTACAACCTATTATCGTTTGATTACGACTGTGGATGCCAGTGGTTGTTCCTCAGGCCTTTGTAGAGATACGAGTAATTGTATCACTGTAGCTGTGACCGACATTGAATCTCCAGGCTTACAAAATCTTACCTGTAATGATAATGCGACTCCAACCATTGCCAGTGATGATTATGTAACCTTTAGTTTGAATCCGACAGGAGATGAATTACCGGCATCCTACACCTTGTCAGTTGACAATGGAGGCGTGTTAACACTACTGAATGGAAATCCAGCCAGCAATATCTCATTTGGAGCTGCGACTCAATTTAAATTACAAAATGGTTCAGCGGATGGAACAGTATACACTGTAACCATTGATCTGGACGGGATGCCAAATTGCCCGATAACCTTCCCGATATCAGCAGCTTCCTGTTCTAATGATAATGTCGATTTGGCTTTGATAAAAACAGAAACTTCGTCAGGACCATACCTGCCGGGTGATAATGTAAATTTTGACATTACTGTTTATAATCAAGGGACCTTGCCGGTAACCAATGTGCAGGTCACAGATTATATACCTTCCGGCTTTTTATTTAATGTACTGGATAATCCGGACTTTTCCTTCTCAGGAGGTAATGGTGTAGCTACCATTCCGACTTTGAATGCAGGAGCGAATGTAACATTGGGAATCACCTTGCAGATTGATCCACTTTTCTTAGGAACTACCCTGGTTAACAATGCAGAAATAACTGCCTATACAGGATTTGCTGATGAAGATTCGACTCCGGGCAACAACAGCGGTTCTATGCCAGAATTGGCTACGGACAACGATATTGATGATGAATCTCCCGGTAGTCCGGGAACAACAGATAACCCTGCTGACGAGGATGATTTTGACCCTGCGCAGATTAGTATTTTACAGTCGTTTGACCTTGCTTTGAAAAAAGTAGTGTTAACAGCAGGCCCGGTTTTGCCAGGTACCGATGTCGATTATAAAATAACGGTTTACAACCAGGGGGATATCCCGGGTACCAATATTACCGTAACTGATTACATTCCAGCCGGTCATAATTTTAATGCCGTAGACAATGCAGACTTTGCGCTCAATGGAATGGTGGCAGAAGCAGTAATCCCTGCCTTATTGCCAGGTGATTCTGTAGAATTGTCGATTACCCTTGAGGTCGACTTATTGTATGATGGTGCTACTATTATCAACAATGCAGAAATTACTGCTGCTACGGGAGGAACAGATGAAGATTCGACTCCTGGCAATAACAGTGGTTCATCTCCGGA
>JAGQWW010000146.1 GCA_020436955.1 Saprospiraceae bacterium
CCAGGCGGTGGTTGGCATTAAACTTCCTTTACTCCGGGGATTGCTTATTGATGAAAGGAGGACGCGACTTTTCCAGGCCAGAAATTTAGCGAACCTGAATTTGGCAGGAGGTGATGAAATGCGAAACGAAGTACTTTTTGATGCTACCCAGGCGTATTGGGATTGGTATTATGCCAATCAAAGTCTGGAAATCATTGAAAATGCCATTATTATATCGGACCAACGATTCCAGGCCGTAAAAGATGGATATTTCGCAGGTGACAAGCCCGCAATTGATACGGTAGAAGCCTTGATACAGCTCCAAACCTGGCAATTACAAAGGCAGGACGCTCAAGTAAAACTCAACAAAGCAACATTGAATCTTTCCAACTTTTTATGGACAGAAGAGGGTGTTCCGATGCAAATAGCATTTGAAAGCACACCCGGAACCATCTCTGAAGATCCGGCCAGTACTTTGGAAACTATCAATATTACGGAACAGGGTAATTGGGTATCGAGTCACCCAAGCATCCGAAAATATAATTTCAAACAAAAGGAACTCGAATACGAACGCCGTTGGAAAAAAGAACAATTTAAGCCCCAATTGGATCTGGAATACAACCTGCTAGGCAATGGACTTCAATTTCAGGACAACGCTTCAAATATTCCTTTTTACAACAATTATAAATGGGGCGCTACCTTTTCCTTTCCTCTATTCCTGAGAAAAGTTTCCGGAGGATATGAAATGGCACAATTGAAATTATTGGACAACGACTTAAAACGTAGCCAAAAGGAACTGGAACTGGAAAACAAAATCAATCAGATAACGACTGAATTGCAAAATCTGCAGGCTCAATATGGAAACTTCAGCTCCATGGTAGCCAACTATGAGCGAATGTATGAAGGCGAACGTGAGAAATTTGCCATCGGTGAGAGTTCACTTTTCCTAATCAACTCCCGCGAGACTAAATTATTGGAAAACCGTTTGAAGCTGCTTAAACTGGAGACTGAGATCTTCAAAACCCGCAATAAATTGCTTTGGGCAGGCGGCCGACTGGTTCCATAAATACACAAAACAAATCCTTAAATTTTTAAAACTTTTTGTTTTAAAAAGTAAATTCCTAATTTTGACAAAATTTCGGATTTTCGTGCCGAATTTGCCAATCACAGTTAACAACTAAGGATTTCATGAGCGAACACCTCGAAACAGGCGATGATCAGGATCACAATGAGGAAGATAATGTGATTACCCTTACGGGTATGTACGAAAATTATTTCCTGGACTATGCCTCATACGTAATACTTGAAAGAGCAGTTCCCGCCATTGAAGACGGTCTGAAACCTGTACAACGCAGGATCTTACACGCGATGCGTGAAATGGAAGATGGCCGTTACAATAAGGTAGCCAACATTATCGGGCAAACCATGCAGTATCATCCACATGGTGACGCTGCCATTGGAGATGCACTGGTTAATCTGGGGCAGAAAAACCTTTTGATTGACACCCAGGGTAACTGGGGTGACACCAGAACCGGTGATGGAGCAGCTGCATCGAGGTATATTGAGGCACGCCTCACCAAATTTGCGTTGGAAGTAGCTTTCAATCCACAGACTACAGATTGGCAGATTAGTTACGATGGTAGAAAAAGGGAACCTGTAACCCTTCCAATGAAATTTCCATTGTTGTTGGCGCAGGGTGTTGAAGGGATTGCTGTAGGTCTTTCTACCAAGATTATGCCTCACAACTTTATAGAGTTGATTCAGGCCAGCATTAAAATTTTACAAGGTAAAAAAGTAAAAATCTATCCTGATTTTGAAACGGGTGGATTGGTGGATGTATCAGATTATCAGGGAGGAAAAAGAGGTGGGAAAATCAAGGTTAGGGCTAAGATTGAGATCCTTGACAAGAAATCCCTGGTCATAAAAGATTTACCATATGGTGTAACAACCGGAAATCTGATAGACAGCATCATTAAAGCCAATGAAAAAGGGCAAATTAAAATCAAAAAGGTAGTTGATAACACAGCTGCTGAGGTTGAAATATTTGTCGAATTGGCACCAGGCATGTCTCCTGAGGTAACCATGGATGCACTATATGCTTTCACCAATTGTGAAGTATCGATATCGCCCAATGCCTGTGTTATTATAGAAGACAAACCTCACTTTTTAACGGTAGAAGAAATACTCCACATCTGTACAGCAAATACCAAAGAGCTTTTGCGTAAGGAGTTGGAGATTAAAATGGCTGAACTTCAGGAGAAATGGCACTTTGCCAGCCTGGAGAAAATCTTTATAGAAAACAGGGTATACCACGAAATTGAAGAGTGTGAAACCTGGGAAGCAGTGTTGGAAACCATCGACCGTGAATTGAAAAAATACATCATTGGTCCTTTCGAAACTGCAAAACCCGGTGATACCCGCTTACGCATGATGCGCGATGTTACCACCGATGACATCATTCGCCTGACTGAAATTAAGATTAAGCGAATTTCAAAATACAATGCATTTAAGGCGGACGAACTGATTGCCCAAATTGAAGAAGATCTGAAACAGGTTCAATACGATTTGGATAACCTGACTGATTTTTCCATTGCCTATTTCCAAAACTTGTTGGACAAATATGGAAAAGGAAGAGAAAGAAAGACCGAAATCAGTGAATTTGACACCATTCAAGCGGTACAAGTAGTTGCTGCCAATGCAAAATTGTATGTCAATCGCAAGGAAGGCTTTATCGGAACCGGTCTTAAAAAAGATGAGTTTGTGATGGACTGTTCCGACATTGACGACATTATTGTCATCAGAAAAGACGGAATATTCCAGGTCGTACGGGTGAGTGATAAAGTCTTTGTAGGAAAAGATATCATACATGTCGCTGTCTGGAAAAAAGGAGACGAGCGGACTACCTACAATATGGTGTATATAGATGGTAAATCAGGTACGACCTATGTAAAGCGTTTCAATGTAACAGCTATTACCCGTGAAAAGGAATACCCACTTACAAAAGGAACACCACTTAGTAAAGTATTGTACCTGACCGTTAATCCAAATGCCGAAGCGGAAATCATTGGGGTATTTTTATCTCCTACCTGCCGGGCCAAAATCAAAGAATTCGATTATGATTTTGGAGAATTGGCTATCAAAGGAAGGAGCTCGCAAGGAAATATCCTTACCAAATATCCGGTGAGAAAAATTGTCCAAAAAGAACTGGGTGAATCTACTTTAGGCGCCTGGAAAATCTGGATGGATGAAGCCAGTGGTCGCCTAAACACAGAGCAAAGAGGAATCTTACTCGGTTCTTTCAATACCGGCGATAACATCCTGGTCTTGTACAAAGATGGTACGTACGAAGTAACAGATGCTGAGCTAACCAATCGTTACGATGTAAAAAATCTGGTTCACATCGGCAAATTGACTAAAGATACCGTCATCTCAGCTATCCATTATGAAGGTAGCAAAGGATGGACCATGGTCAAACGTTTCCACATAGAGACTTCAACGCTGGACCAGAAATTCAACTTCATTTCAGATGAAAAAGGGTCGTCTCTTCTTTTTGTAAGCACGGATATGAATCCGGTAGTGGCTTATGAATACAAAAAAGGAAAAGAAAAGCACGAGGAAACCCTGGATCTGGCAGAATTCATCGACGTGAAGGGTTGGAAAGCCTTAGGTAACAAGCTTACGGATGTCAAACTGACCAAGGTTACTCAAATTGAGGACGAAGACGACACACCGGACCCTGATGAAGGAGATGATAATGGACCGGATGATTCAGGTCCAATGGATCTTACGCCGGAATCTGACCCAACCGGAGATGAAAAGGAAACCCCTGCTGATGAAGGGGAAGTTAAAACCGGGGATACGATTGAGTTTGAAATTGATGGTCAGGGTAAGCTGTTTTAGGCTTATTGCAAGCCAATGACTTTGTCGTCCCCTATCACCCAGACTTTGTCTTCTTTCAGAGGTTGCACTACAGCCAGACCTGTGAATTGTCCAAATGCAGGTAGGATAGCTGCCTGTTTTTGAAAAAGAAAGCAAGGCAATTTTAAATATTGCTTAGCAGGTCCTTGTAATGCGACACCGGGGTGGATATGGCCATATAAATTGTACTTGCCTGCGGCAATCGACTCCATAGGATGGTGCGACAATAAAAAAGGTTCCAATTCAAAGGGTTCCTTATGAACTGTCATACCTGATGCTTCGTACAAACGCTTGTCTAAAATGTCATGGTTCCCTTCGACCAATTCAAAGGAAATGTTTGGATAATCGGCCATCCAGGATGAAAAAGGTTGCCAGGCATCGTTGTAGCTGGAATGAAACAAGTCTCCCAGGAAAATCATTCGCTGGACTGGAAAACGATGTACCAGGCGTTCCAACTTTTGAAGATTTTCGTATAAGATTTGTCCGGGAGCTGCCAGGCCTTTTTTTCTAAAATGGGTTTCTTTCCCCAAATGCAGATCTGCCAATAATAGTATATCCCGATCGACCCAATAGATGGCCTTCAAGGGACTCAGCAAAAGGGTTTGACCCATTAGTTCAGTTACCTGCTCTCCTGCTTGGATATCCATATCAATCTTTGATCAGCCGTAATTTCATTTTTTCAATCCGATCTTCCAGTTTTTCAGAGCTCAATTTTTCACGCAAACGATCTACCATAATCGGAAAGGCCAAAGGGGTGGCTCTGCCCGGACGACTCAAAAGCAGCTCCTGATTGGAGATCCTTTTCAAAGCATCGTAAAGACGCTCCGACTCTAGCTGGAAGGTCATGACTTCCTCGAAAGCTTGTTGCAATAATAAATTGTCCGGTTCATAACTTGAAAATGCATCGAAGAAAAGTTGGGAGGACGATTGTAAGTGTTTATCTTTTTTCTCTCTGCCGGGATAACCTTTAAACACCAATCCGGAAATAGAAGCAATATCTCGAAATCGCCTTCTGGCCATTTCAACAGCGTTAATACTCTGCCCAATGTGTTCATGTAAGTTCGTAGCACTTAAGAGGCCCTCTTCAAGCGCCTTTTCAATGGGAATTTCAATATCGGACAATAATTCAAATCCATAATCATTGAATGCAATTGAAAATGAAATCGGTTGCAATTGGGCAATACGCCAAGCAAACAAGGCACTCATGCCTTCATGCACATACCGGCCTTCAAATGGATAAAACAGCAGGTGATAGCCTTCTTTTGATTGAAAATATTCAACCAGAAATTCGTTTTCATTGGGCAAATACGACCTTTCGATTTGTAACTCGGTAAGAGGCATCACCTTTTCAATTTCATCAGAAGGAACTTCACCGTAGCTTATTTGAGCAATCTTTTTCCGCAATTCATCGCCCAACTGACTGGAAAGTGGTACGCGTCCTCCTACCCAGGCTGGTACTTTTCCGGTTTTACTCTTGCTCTTTTTTACCCGGACCTCCATATTTCTAACCTGTACTAATTCCAGGCTTCGTCCGGCAAACCAAAACACATCGCCCGGTTTCAAATTGGAAATAAACCGCTCTTCCACATGACCAATCCGTCCTCCACTGATATATTTTACCGTTAACGAAGCATCGCTGACTATGGCACCAATGGAGAGTCGGTGTCTGGTAGCCAGATTTTTATTCACAATATGAAATTTACCTCTGTATAATCCCACTCGTTTAAACTCATCATAAGCGGTTAGCGCAGGTCCGCCAGTCGTAATAAATGAAAGCACCCAATTCCATTCTTCGGGGGTTATGCTATCAAAACAATAGGTCGCTTTTACTTCCTGATAAATCTCCTCCGGAACAAATCCATTGGAAACAGACAAGGTTACGAGATATTGGGCCAATACATCAAAAGAGCGGATGTAAGGTATACGTTGTTCCAGTTTATTTTCCTCTACAGCAGAACGCAAGGCGGCGGCCTCTATTAATTCCAAACTATGAGTAGGTACAAAATAAATCCTGCTTAGGGCACCAGGTCGGTGACCACTTCTGCCTGCTCTTTGTAAAAATCTAGCAACTCCCTTGGGACTACCGACCTGTACCACCGTTTCTACTGAGCGGAAATCAACTCCCAGGTCCAAACTTGATGTGGATACTACCACTTTTAATTTTCCATCATCCAATGCTTGCTCTACCCATTCACGCTGTTCCCGGTCAATAGAACTATGGTGCATAGCCATCAAGCCAAGAAATTCCGGTGCCTCTTCGACCAGATTTTGATACCAGACTTCGCATTGGTTTCGGGTATTGGTAAAGATTACCGTGGTTTCACTCTGATGGATGACAGGAATGACCTTTTCCAACATCTTCACACCCATATGGCCTGCCCAAGGAAATCGTTCAATTTCATCAGGCGCAAGTGTAATGATTTCAATTTCTTTTGGAATGTCTGCCTTGATTAGCTCCCATGAATTTTCTGCAGAATGTTTGCCCAGCAATACTTCCAATGCTTCGTCCATATTGCCGATTGTAGCAGAGATACCCCAAATTCTAAGACCTTTTTGTAAGGATTTTAATCTGGAAAGGGCCAATTCCATCAAAACACCTCGCTTGGAGCCAATCAACTCATGCCATTCATCTACAATTACGGAATGCAAATTTTTAAAATAGTCGTCATACCCTGGACTGGCCAATAAAAGATGTAGA
>JAGQWW010000147.1 GCA_020436955.1 Saprospiraceae bacterium
CAGCATGATACTGGCAACTGAATAACTAATATCCCAGGTCTTGCGCCACCAGGCCATCTCTTCCTTACTCCGAAACTCTATGGACACGGCTCTAAAAATCAGAAAAGCCAGGAAAAGCATAAAAGGTATATACATAGCGGAAAACATAGTCGCATATACTTCCGGGAAACCGGCAAATAAAGCTCCACCGGCTATTACCAGCCATACTTCGTTACCATCCCATACCGGACCCACCGCATTCAAAGCAATTCGGCGGCTTTTTTCTTTTTTGAAAAATAAATGCCAGGCGCCAGCTCCAAGGTCAAAGCCATCTAAAATAGCATAGCCGGAAAACACACCGCCTACCAATAAAAACCACCAGGTATTATAATCTATTCCAAGAAATGTACTCATAATCTTAAGCGTTTGGGGTTTTGCTTTCAAATAGTTCTGCTACCTCTTTTTGCCTTGCTCGTTGGTCTATCAACTCAGCATCATTGGGCCCGTGTTGAATCTTTTTATTCAAAAGGTAAATAAACAACAGAAACAACAAGGCATATATCATGGTAAACATGATGAGCGAGAATAAAACCTGATTGGCAGTCACCACTTTTGACAACGCATCCGACGTCTTAAGCAGTCCATACACTACCCAGGGTTGTCTACCCATTTCAGCAGCAAACCAACCTACCTGATTCGCAATCTGAGGCAACAATACCGCCCACATAAAAATGGTCAACAACCATCGTTTATCAAACAGCTTGCCCCGCCACCATAGATAACCACCATAGAGACTTAACAGGATTAAAGTCATCCCAATGGCTACCATGATATGGTAAAATTGGAAAATAGCATTCACCGCCCGGGGACGCTCATCTTCCGGAAAGGAATTCAGTCCTCTTACCGGGGTCTCAAAATCCTGGTGCAATAAAAATGTTAATCCATAAGGTATTTTAATACCGGATACTTCCTGATGCTCCTGGTCTACCCATCCCATCAGGTACATATGCGCTACACTCAAACTATCGTAATGACCTTCCAGGGCTGCTAGTTTAGCCGGTTGATTCTTAGCGACTCCATCGGCAGAATGGTGCCCAGTTAACAATTGCCCCAAAGAGAAAACCATTGCTACAGCTAAAGCAATTTTGAAGGCTTTTTTGGAGATTTCTACATGGCGATTTTTTAAAAGATAATATGCATGCACACTCATCACCAAAAACGCACCCGCTAAAAAGGCCCCAATCCACACGTGGGTCAGTCGGTCTACACTGGAGGGATTGAATACCATTGCCCAGAAATCGGTAATCTCTGCCCGAGCATTTGTGCCTTCCCCAACAATGTGAAATCCGGTAGGCGTTTGTTGCCAACTATTGGCTACAACAATCCAAACAGCTGAAAACATAGAACCAAACCACACACCAATGGTACTGATGAAATGCACCTTAGGACTTACCCGATTCCAGCCAAACAACAAAATACCGAGGAAGCCACTCTCCAAAGCAAATGCAAAAATCCCTTCTGCTGCCAACGCACTACCAAAAACGTCCCCAACATACCGCGAATAGGTCGCCCAGTTGGTTCCAAATTCAAATTCCATCACAATTCCGGTGGCTACTCCGATACCGAATGTCAAGGCAAATATTTTGGTCCAAAACCGGGTCATGGTTTCATACAGCTTGTTGCCGGTACGCAAGTACAAACCTTCCATGATGACCATAATAAGTCCCAGACCAATGCTAAGGGGTGGATATATGTAATGAAAGGCCACGGTAAAAGCAAATTGCACCCTGGCTAGAATTTCAACATCCATGATTTAATTTTTTTGGGGATTTAGTTGAAAATGTTTTTTCGGAATTTGTCGGGGCTGGCCCCCTGATATTTCCTGAAAAATCTGCAGAAATAAGCTGTATCCTTAAAGTTAAGATCAAATCCGATTTCTGCAACGGTCTTCTTCTCGTGGGTAAGTTTTCGTTTTGCCTCCAACATCACCCTGTCTCGGATGATCTCGCCGGCTGATTTATCGGTAACTTCTTTTACTACCACGTTCAAATAATTGGGACTGATGTGGAGCAATTTTGCATAATCCTTAACCAACCGCTTATCTAAAAAATGCTGGTCAACAAGCTGCTCAAACCTTTTAACCAATTCACTTCTCGATTTATCTTCAGCACCATAGTAGTCAACACCATCATAGGATCGAGCTGCTTTAATCAAGGCAACGTTTAACAAAGACCGCAAAGCACTGGCCATCTTTTCTTCACTCGAACTATATTCATTCAGCATCAGATCGAGTACAGGCACAATTTCTCGCAATCCATTTTCGTCGAGATCCACATAAGGAAGTCCTCTAGATGTATTGAAAAAAGGGAAAGTAAGTAAACTATCAAAATGGTAACGCTGAGCAAAGAAGTGGTCGGTAAAAAAGATAAGATACCCTTTCAGGTCCTGTACCTCTTCCCAGGCGTGGATCATACCCGGATACATGAAAAATGACCTCCCGGCTTTTACATCATAGGTTTTAAAATCGATGAGCTGTCTGCCTGCTCCACTCGTTGCCACTAATATCATGTAATAATTGTGGCGGTGCGGAAAATAGAATCCGTGGGTCTCTTGCATAAAGTCCTCCAGACGGACCATATCAAAATCGTTGCCCAACTTGTCAAAGTTGTTGCAACGCAATTCGCCGATGTTGTAGGACTTTGGTTTCACGTAAAAGATAATTTGTGCAAGAATAACAAGGGAAACCCTTTGAAGATTAGAACTATTTATCCGAAGGATTGCACTTTTTATTTTTCTGAAGCTAAAACCTTCCATTTGCAGTATTCCCTAAAAAACTCTTTTTCGCTATTCAGGGGAGCCTTGCATGCATAGTTTTGACAAACAAATATCAAGGGACTTTTTCCAAAGTATTTATGGGCCAATAGCGGGTGTTCTTCAGCATCATTTTCACTGGCAGCTATCACCTTAAAAGGAGCATAAGCTTCCTGTATTTCAATAGAAAGCGACTCCGCTCCCTGGCCCGCAATGGCAATTTCAAGGGTGCCTTCCTCTTCTTCCTGCCAACATTGCACCCAGGAGGGAAAGGCCAAAGGATCAGCCAAAACCCTTGTTTTCATTTGGTGTAGCATGGATTCCGCTTTGCTTTTGAGGTCCCGTCTATCAAGGTGCAATGAAAGGTCAGTTAAACATTTCCAAAGGACTGCATTGCCGGAAGGCATTTCTTCGTCCTGAACATCCCGCTTGGCAAAAACCACATCTTTTCTTTCAACAGAAGAAGTGAGGAACAAATCACCATTTGAAGGATGAAATTTTTTAAAAATGAGGTCTAAAAGTTGCTCTGCTTTTTCAAGGTATTTCTTTCCAAATCCTACCTGATAGCTATCTATCAGGACACGCAGGAGATACACATAATCTTTTAAAAAGCCTTCTTCAAACGGCTCTTCATCATAAAGCGCTCTAAAAACAACTTCTTTTGAGGGCTGGTACATTTTATACACCAACTGATCGATTATCCCTTTTGCAAGGTCCCTATACTTCGTTTCACCGGTAGCCGTGTATAATTCAAGATAGGCACTTGCCAATAGTGCATTCCAACTGGTTATCACCTTTTTATCTGCTCCTGGTTGTACCCTTTCAGCTCTGGCATTAAAAAGTTTGGTTTTTACTTCCGCTAACTTCTCCCTGAAATCTTTTACCTCCCAGCCATTTTTCCTGGCAAAGGAAAACATCTCCTTTGCTTGATAAAGGATATTTACTCCATCCCAATTACCGGCTAGGCTAACGCCAAAATAGGGAGCAAACAACTTTGAATCCTCCCCTAATGCTTGCTCAAATTCATCGTAGGTCCAGGTATAAAACTTACCTTCCACCCCTTCCGTATCTGCATCCAGGGCAGAGACATACAAGCCATTAGGCAATTTCAAATCGCGTTCAATAAAATCTGCAATTTTGAATGCTTCCAGCTTGTATTTCCTCCTTCCGGTTATTTTGTAAGTCTTTGCAAGTACTTGTATGAAAAGTGCATTATCGTACAACATCTTTTCAAAGTGAGGCACCCTCCATTGCTGGTCCACTGCATATCGTGCAATGCCTCCGCCAATCTGGTCGTTTATTCCACCCTTTACAATTTGATTGATGGTAAAACGCACTTTGTTAAGCGCTTCCTCATCATCCGAAATGTAAAAATGGTTTAGAAGGGCCTCCATGGCCATGGTATGGGGAAATTTCCTTCCGGTACCAAACCCACCAAAAGCTTCATCGAAATGTCGTATCAGTTTTTGGTAAAGGTCAGCTACCGGTTTGGTAGTTGAAACCGAAAGGTCACCCGGGAAGGCATCTTTTTTCTCCAGCTTATGTACCGTGTGATCAGCAAGTTGCTCTACCTTTTCACGGTGTTCTTTATAATTGTAATGCGCGTATTGCAGCGCTTGAAACCAGGACATCTTTTTATGTCCGGGTTCCGGCGGAAAATATGTACCCGCAAAAAATGGCTTTAAATCAGGCGTAAGAAATACATGCAGCGGCCAGCCGGCTTCACCGGTCAAAACCTGGCAGGCATCCATGTACAAGGCATCGAGGTCCGGACGCTCTTCCCTGTCAATTTTTATATTGACAAAAAAGGCATTCATGTAATCCGCAATATCCTTATCAAGGAATGATTCCTTTTCCATCACATGGCACCAATGACAGGTAGAATAGCCAATGGAAACCAAAATAGGTTTGTTTTCCCGCTTGGCATATTGCAACGCTTCTTCAGACCATGGATACCAATCGACAGGGTTGTCAGCGTGCTGCTGTAGGTAAGAACTTTTCGCCTGTTTAAGCCGATTCATTGTTTATCTATTTGAAGACCAGGAATTGTAGCCTCCTTTCAAATTGTACAATTTGGAAAAGCCATTTTTAGCCATCACATTACAAGCCGAAACCGAACGTTTACCACTGCGGCAGTAAACCAGATAGGTTTTGCTTTTGTCAAGCTGTTGGATCTTTTGCTCAAACTCAGGATCGTACAAATTGATTTCAACCGCTCCTTTGATGACTCCTTGTGCTGTCTCCTGTGGAGTGCGCACGTCCAATACCACTACATTCTTTTCTGTATTCATGATTTGCTTGAAGCCTGCAACATCCAAATCTTTAAAGATTGATTGTGCATTGGCAAAAGTTGCAAACAACAAAAGGGGTAAGATTGAGAATAAAATTTTCATTTGATTATTGTTTTGGAAAGGCCTAAAAGTCAACTGCACCACCCGGGGGTGGTGCAGCCTTACTATTAAAAAAATCACCCGAATATACTTCTTACACTACCGCTGCTACCGCATTATCAATAACTTCCTGCGGAATAGTGGTAGGACAAACGTGTTCCGTTTTTGGCACTGCACTGTCCTCAATCGCTCTCCATCCCTCGATGATGTCAACAAGGTTGTGATAACCTCTTGCTTTCAGGATAGAAACTGCAATCAACGAACGGTAACCGCCCAAACAGTGTAGGTAATATTTATGGTTTTTACCCAATCTGTTCATGTTGCTGTTGATGTAATCCAATGGGAAATTAGTTGCACCATCTACGTGCTGAGAAAGGTATTCTGTAGGTTTTCTAACATCCAATACCTCTCCGTCCAATGTACCTTCCATATCTTTTGCCAATTCTGCTGCAGTGATTGCTGTAACGCTATCAACTTCTTTTCCGGCAGCTTTCCAGGCCTCTACACCTCCTTTCAAATAACCGAGGGTATTGTCATATCCTACACGTGACAAACGAGTCACTACTTCATCTTCACGACCTTCAGGTACGATAAGTACGATTGGCTGTTTGATGTCGGTGATAAGGGCACCTACCCAAGGAGCAAATGCACCGTCAATACCAATAAAAATGGAATTTGGAATGTGCTGTGCGCGGAATGCTTCTTCGCTTCTGGTATCCAGCATCAATGCTTCCTCAGACTCCACCAACTCTTCAAATCTATCCGGAGTTAAAGCAACTTTTCCTCTTTCCAATACATCGTCAAAGCTGTCGTAACCTGCTTTGTTCATCATCGCATTTTTAGCAAAATACTGTGGCGGAGGAGTCAAACCTGCTGTTACTTCCTGCACAAATTCCTCTTTGCTCATATCTGCACGCAATGCATAGTTGGTCTTTTTCTGATCTCCAAGGTAACCCCAGGTATCAGAGCTTAGGTTTTTACCACAAGCAGAACCGGCACCATGCGCTGGATAAACGATTACATCATCTGCCAAAGGCATGATCTTTTCACGCAAGCTGTCAAACAAGAACCCGGCAAGGTCCTCTTTTGTGATAGCACCTTGTTTGATAGCAAGGTCAGGTCTTCCTACATCACCCAGGAACAAAGTGTCACCGGTGAAAAGTGCGTAATCTTCCCCTTCTTCATTTTTCAAAAGATAGGTGGTACTTTCCATGGTATGACCAGGAGTATGCAATACTTTAAAAGTAAGTTTACCCACTTTCAATTCTTCACCATCTTTAGCTTGGTGGATGGCATAATCAGTGGTTGCATTTGGACCATACACAATAGTTGCACCTGTCTTCTTGGCAAGGTCAATATGACCTGATACGAAGTCAGCGTGGAAGTGCGTTTCGAAAATGTATTTCA
>JAGQWW010000148.1 GCA_020436955.1 Saprospiraceae bacterium
TGAAATGGTTTTAAAATGATTTTCTAATTCGGGTGATGACTTAAAAATTCGGGCTTATACTGTGATGATTACGTTTCCTCTTTTGTGTCCTTGCTCTACATATTGGTGTGCTTCCACTATCTCATCCAATGGATACATCCTGTCAATTACCGGCTGTATTTTCCCTTGTTCAGCCAACTTTTTCAAGTTCATAAAAGCATCTTTTGGAGTTAAAGGGGTTCCATCGTCGATGGAGATATATTTCCCATTTGGTGCAAGGGCATTTTTGCTCATTTCCTTCAACTCGGATGATTTCGAATTTCCAACTGCATCTAAGACATAATCGTAGGTCTCTAATTGCTCAACGGCCTTTGGATCTTTATAATTCAATACCTTATCGCTACCAAGGGAAGTCACCAGATTGAAATTCTTGCTACTACAAACACTGGTTACAACTGCTCCAGCATTTTTGGCCAATTGGATAGCCATGGTACCAATACTACCGGATGCACCATAGATAAGAACCTTGTCGCCTTTTTTGATGTTGGTCTTTTTTATCAGATGGGATGCCAACAAACCACCGTAAGGAATTGCTGCAGCTTCTTCGTAAGAAAGGTTAGCAGGCTTCAAAGCAAGGTTCCAATCTTCCGGCAGGCAGATATATTCTGCGTAGGAACCCCATTGGCGTTTCATGGGAGATACTGAGCCATAAGCAAAGACTTCATCTCCGATTTCAAATTTTTCTACTCCTTTTCCTTTCTCAACAACTACCCCTGCTGTCACCATTCCAAGAATCGGATTCCTAGGTTTTCCAAAACCAAATATCATTTGAAGGATAAATCTGGAGACAGGTGACTCATCCAGGGCACGAATCAATACATCGCTGGTGGTTACTGAAGTAGCGTGTATCTTGATGAGTACTTCATTGTTTTTAGGAGTTGGTTTTTCTATTTCAGTCAGGACCAGATTTTCTGCATTTCCATACTTCAAACATTGAACGGCTTTCATGATTTTTATTTTTTGTGATGAATGATGACACAAAATTATAGGGGGTCCATCCCGATTTCATTGATCTGAGTTAAGAAATGAAATGGGGGGTAAAAAAGATAGAAGTTCCTATCAGTATTGGGTCAACCCAAAACCTCTGTAACATTGGTTACTAAATTCTCAACTGTGGCTGGATAACTTTACAAAAAATTCAATGCTATGTCCAGAATAGTAGTTTTAGGTGCAGGTATTTCAGGCCATGTTGCGGCCTCCCATTTAAGAAGGAAGTTATCGAAGCAGCATGAAGTGGTTGTAGTATCTCCTAATAGCAATTACCAATGGATACCTTCCAATATTTGGGTTGGCATCGGTCGCATGAAATCTGAAAAGCTCTTGTTTCCCCTTGCACCATTGTACAAAAAGAAAGGCATTGATTTCAAACAAGCCAAAGCATTGACTTTTCATCCGGAAGGTGACCGGGAAGTAAAAAAACCTTTTGTCCTGGTAGAACATGTTGTAGGTGGTAAAAAAGGAAATCAGGAAAAAGTAACTTACGATTATCTCATTAATGCAACTGGTCCCAAGCTCAATTTTGAAGTAACCGAAGGATTGAATCCCGGCAGTAATGGTTGTTATTCGGTTTGTACCTATGGTCATGCTGAACACGCCTGGCAAGGATTGAAAGCTCAGATTGAACGAATGAAAAAAGGTGAGAAGGTAAACATCCTCATTGGTACAGGTCACGCAAAAGCCACCTGTCAGGGGGCAGCCTTTGAATATATTTTAAATGTAGAAAAAGAACTCAGAAAAGACGGGGTCAGAGACATGGCAACCATCACCTAGATTTCGAATGAATATGCATTGGGTGATTTTGGGATGGATGGTATGCTGATGAGTTATGGCGGCAAACAAATGGAGTCGAGTGAAATGGTTGAAATGATTTTTGAAGACAGGGGCATCAAGTGGATATTGGGTGCCGGTGTCAACAAAATTGAAAACGGTGTAGCCCACTATGAAAATCTGGATGGAGAACAAAAAACAGCGTCCTATGACTTCGCTATGTTAATTCCAGCTTTCTCCGGGCATGGATTCAAAGCTTTTGATCAAAATGACCAGGACATCACCGACAAGCTGTTTAAAGGATTTATGATTGTCGATGCAGATTACACGCCTAAACCATATGAGCAATGGACCGTGCAGGATTGGCCGGAGACCTATCAAAATCCCAGTTACAAAAACATTTTTGCTCCGGGCATAGCATTTGCACCGCCGCATACCATCTCCAGACCAAGAAAAAATAAAAACGGAACAGAAATTTTCCCTGCACCTCCAAGGACAGGGATGCCTTCAGGTATTACTGCCAAATTGGTCGCAGACAATATCATTGAGATGATTCAGAACGGTACCGATGCATTACACCACAAAGGTTCCATGGGCAATATGGGTGCAGCGTGTATCGCTTCAGCCGGGTATGGCACGTGGGATGGTAGTGGAGTGAGTATCACCACCTACCCTATTGTGCCTGACTATGTAAAATATCCGGAGACCCACGGCAGACATATCGGCAAGACCTTTGGCGCTATTGGCCTTGCCGGACATTGGTTAAAGTTGATGCTGCATTATGCTTTTATCTACAAAGCCAAAATGAAACCTTTCTGGTGGTTGATACCAGAATAAAAGGCCATTTTTAAAAAGAAAAACAAATAACAATGCGTAAAATAACGCCAAAGATGCATGCCTGGATGATGAATCCTTTCCTTCAGTTTTTTATCCTGATTGGATTGAGCATAAAAATCATGATCGTTGTAGCCGGGGGCCATGGCGGGACCAGGGAGTAGACTTTTTGTTCCTTCAATATTATTGTGATGATGATACTTTCTTATTTACATTCCGCCAAGTAAATACCAGTACCAGCTTAAGAATGTCCCAGATGGTGAAAACCTTCCAAACCTCCCTCCTTTTGAAAAGGATATTCAGCCTTATTTTATTATTATTGTGAAAATTAAAGACACATCCCTGATAATGTTTGAAGGGATGTAGAACAACTACCTGTTACCTTACGATGAACGCCACTCAGGATATACCACCAAAAAGTATAGCAGTACTTCCTTTTGTGAACATGAGTTCAAGTGAGGAAAATGAATACTTCAGCGATGGGATTACTGAAGAGATCATCAATGCGCTGGCTAAAATTGAGGGACTTAAGGTAACCTCAAGGACTTCCGCTTTCTATTTTAAAGGTAAAAACATACCTATTCCCCAAATCGGTTCAGCATTAGGCGTGTCGATATTGCTAGAAGGGAGTGTACGATTAGCCGGCAATGCCATGCGAATCACGGCACAGCTGATAGATGCAGCAGAAGATTTCCATTTTTGGTCAGAGACCTGGGACCGGACCTTGGACAATGTTTTTGAAGTGCAGGATGAAATAAGCCTCTTCATAGCAGAGCGATTGAGGGAACATTTTGGTCACCTGGAAATCCAGGACCACCTGGTAGAGGTAAAAACACAAAGCGTAGAAGCTTATCAATTGTATTTAAAGGGTCGAAAGACTTTCAATAAATGGAACCCGGATGATGTAAAGACTTCCCTTGGTTTTTATCAGCAAGCTTTGAAAATTGACCCAAACCATACGGAGTCTATTCTTGGTTTAGCAGATGCTTATAGTTTTTTGGGCTCTATTACTGCCATTCCTTTTGAAGAAGGATGGAGCAAATCAGCAGCTTTGACCCAACGAGCGCTAAGCATAAATGATAAATTGCCTGATGCCTATTATCAATTGGCTAATCTGGCATTTTTCACCAAAGGCGATTATGGAACTGCCTTCAAGCATATACAAAAGGCACTTGAAATCAGTCCAAATCATCCGGAATCACAGCAATTTATCACCTTCTTATACATTATCGCCGGAAAAGAAAGGGAGGCAAAAACACACCTCTCCATTGCTCTTTCCAATGATCCTTTTTCTCCGGAGGTCCAGTTTTACAGCGCCTACGTTGACTACATGACCGAAGCATATGAGGATGCGTTACATCAATTGGACCAATGTCTGACCATTAACCCGATGAACATTCCGGTGCATACCATCAAAACGGTTTGCTTGCTGAAGTTGGGTAAATATGATGAAGCTATCCATTATTATGATACCATGCCAAAGGAAATTGTGCTGCCCGGTGAAAATGCCGGCATACAAGCTTTGGGATACACCATGAAAAAAGATGCAGCAAAAGCAGCTGCATTTGAGCGCCAATTGGTGGAACTGTCTGATGCAGGTGATTTTATAGCTGATACTTATCGTTTTTTGCTGGCGGCAGTTGCTAACAAGTTGGATGATGCATTTGCATGGGTAGAAAATGCCATGAAAAACGGCTCACCTTTGCTGTTGTACAGATATGGAGACCCACTTGTTAATGCGCTAAAACAGGATAACCGATACACCATTTACCATTCCAAACTATTTCCAGGTGAGGTATTTGGCCTTCAAAAAAAAGCATCCCATAAAAAGCCCTTATTGACAGAGGAGGCTGCAGCTGATTCAAAAAAGAAGTTATTGGAAATGATTTCAGCTGAAAAACCTTATCTGGATCCCGATTTAACGCTCCGCAAATTAGCTGAGCAACTGGACCTGCACCCTAATCAACTTTCCTGGTTGTTGAATGATGGATTTGGTAAGAACTTCAATGAGTTCATCAACCATTACCGAATCGAAGCATTCAAAGTAATGGCCAGGGATCCTAAAAATTCGCATCTCACCATCATGGCAATCGCCTATGATACCGGCTTCAATTCAAAAACTGTTTTCAATACCTTTTTTAAAAAGGAAACCGGTACTACTCCAAAGCAATTTCTCCAAGGCTAAATCCAATTATATCCAGGGTTTTAGGTTCTGATATGTAATTCAGAACGGACTTGTGTGATCCAGAACATTTGCCGGGTCCATTGCCTGTAAATTTGCCTTCATAATCATCAAAATACATCAATTATGAAAGGAGTAATCACTACAGCTTATGGTTCACCGGAAGTATTTAAATATGAAGAGGTGAGCAAACCTACACCAAAACCAAATGAAATCCTGGTAAAAATCCATGCATCTTCCATCACAACTGCCGACACGATGATGCGAACCGGCAAACCTTACATCGGTCGACTTATGCTGGGATTCACTAAACCCAAAAATCCAATCTGGGGAACCGGTTTTGCCGGGATAGTTGAAGAAACGGGGGCAGAAGTTACTCAATTCAAACCGGGTGATAAGGTTTTTGGCGAAAGCCTGGACTCTTTTGGTACCTATGCAGAATATGTGACCATAGCTGAAGATGACGTGGTTAGGCATTTGCCAGCATCACTTAGTTTTGAAGAGGCAGCTTGCCTTGGAGATGGCGGTGTCACTTCCTACAACTTTTTAAAAAATGTTTGTAATGTGAGTGCAGGTGATAAGGTCCTCATCAATGGTGCATCTGGTGCCTTGGGTACGGCAGCCATTCAAATTGCAAAATATTTAGGCGCAGAAGTCACGGCTGTTTGTAGTGTGCGCAATGTACAATTGGTAAAAGAACTGGGAGCAGATCATGTGATTGACTATACCATCGAAGATTTTACAGATCGGACCAATGCCTATGATTTTATTTATGACACTATTGGTCGAAGCTCATTTTCGGATTGCCGCGACACGCTGACCAAGAATGGCGTTTACGCATCTCCCGTTATCGGCTGGCCCATCCTTCGCGATATGATGCTTACGGCCTTTGGAAAAGGTAAAAAAGCCAAATTTTCAGCGACCGGAGCGCTTCCCAAAAAAGAGATTAAGCAAATGGTATCGGAGTTGATTACTATGGTAGAAGCCAGCCAATTCAAAGGTGTCATAGACCGTACTTATCCTTTAAAAAAGGTGACTGAGGCACATTATTACATAAGCCAGGGACACAAAATTGGCAATGTTGTGTTGACTCCTGCCTATTGAAATTATGAAAGGCTTAAAAGTGACCTTTTTTATCACCCGAATTAGTATTCACTTTTCAATGACACCAGGATAAAGTGAAGTACCCCAAATCACCTTTTAACCCAATTTTTCATTTTTTATATCATCAATCATGCAATCAAAACAACCAAATCATAAAGCAGCTGGCATTGCCATGGGCATGGCTGTTGGAGTTCTTATAGGAATAGCATCGCATAATATAGGACTCTCCATTTCCATTGGCATTGCTATCGGCGCTGCAATCGGAAGGATGAAGGAACAAACCAACAACCAATTGCAATAGGATTTTCCTTTGAAAAAAGCCACAATCCTAAAAACCTTTACCTTTCCGCTCTTTTTGCAATGAGCAAATCAATTTTCAGCTTGGCTGCATCTTTTGAATAAAAATGAATTGCAGCTCAAAATCAAAGATTTTTACCATGGTTACCACACCTAATTTAACCCGAATGATATTGGCATCAATGACCTTTGTTTTCATAATTGCCTGCACTGATCAACCCAAAGAAGACACCAATCAAGCAGAAACGGGAGCTTGTATTGTTGCAGCAGCAAGCAAACATAAAAAGGTTGAACTTGAAAATGGTATCCGTGGCC
>JAGQWW010000149.1 GCA_020436955.1 Saprospiraceae bacterium
CGTTATGCGACCACTCATCCCGGCCGGACCAATATTACGAGGTGCCATAGCCTCAAAATGATCAAGATTGATAAATTGAGCCTGAGTTAGGGTGGCAATTAGGGATAAGGTGAATAGAAGTAGGTGTTGTTTCATGTTATTTTGTCTTTGGTCTTTAGTCTTTGGTCTTTGGGGGCTTTTGGCTATTAGCTATTGGCCATTGGCTTTTTCGTTCTTCAATCTTAATTCGTGTATTTTGGCGGTCTTTAGTCTTTGGTCTTTGGTTTTTGGTTGGCTTTTGGCTATTAGCTATTGGCCATTTGCTTTTTCGTTCTTCAATTTTAATTTGTGTAATCTGCACTCATGTGCTCAATCACCCCCCAACCCCCTCCAGGGGGCGGCTATTAAATGTGGCAATAGCGAATAGCGAAATAGATCAAAAATCAACAAATCCACCATCTCCCTTCCATTCCAAAATCCATTAATCCTCCAATAATCCAATCCCTCAATCCCAATCCAAAATCCCTCAAATCCGAATAATCAAATCCCAAAATCCCACTCCAAAATCCTTTTAATCTGAAATAATCCAATCCTTTAATCCCACTCCGTTTAGGGTATTTAGCTTTTCACTTGTCTATAAGAAATCCGGGCTATTCCGGAGGAAAGAATTTGCAAAACCTTATTAGATGAAAACAATGCGATTAATGACCACTATGTTTCTGGTGCTGGTGTTGGCAGGCTGGGTACATGGACAAAAATTTACCATCAGTGGGTATATTGAAGATGCAGCTACGGGGGAGAAACTGATTGCTGCAAATTTATACGATGCCCGCAGCGAAAGCGGTTCTGTTTCCAACACTTATGGATTCTATAGCTTGACCTTGCCAAAGGATTCGGTGCTGGTAACTTTTTCTTATATCGGATATCAGCCCCAAACTTTCCGATTGTTGCTCAATAAAAACATAGAGCTGAATGTCAGATTGGAATCTGCCTTGAACCTGGCAGAGGTGGTAGTAACAGCTTCTGCCAATGGAAGTAAGATAGAAGAGGAGACACAGATGAGTCAGATTGACCTGCCGGTAGAGCAAATTAAAAAGGTGCCTGCATTGCTGGGAGAGACCGATGTGTTGAAGACCATTCAATTGTTGCCTGGGGTACAATCAGGGGGTGAAGGACAGACCGGCTTATATGTACGAGGTGGAAGCCCGGACCAAAACCTGATTTTATTGGATGGTGTGCCGGTGTACAACGTTTCTCACGTATTGGGAATTTTCTCTGTGTTTAATGCAGATGCTATCAAGACGGTCACCTTGACCAAAGGTGGATTCCCTTCTCGTTATGGCGGTCGACTTTCTTCTGTGTTGGAAATAAACATGAAGGAAGGAAATATGCAGGAATTTCATGGAGAAGGTTCTATTGGAACCATTACTTCCAAACTCACGCTGGAAGGTCCTATTTGGAAAGACAAAACCAGTTTTCTGATTTCAGGCCGCAGGACTTACGTTGATCTTTTTATGGCTCCCTTCCTGGCATCAGCTAACAGTGCCAGTTCAGAAGATGTGGATCTTGACTTGTATTTCTATGATTTGAATGCAAAAATCAACCACAAATTCAACGATAAACATCGTTTGTACCTAAGTGGTTATTTTGGTGCGGATGTATTTGGGACCAAGATTTCCGATAAAGCAGATAATAGTTCTTTTGGTGGTGGTATTGACTGGGGAAATGTCATTTCTGCTGCACGCTGGAACTACAAAATCAACCCAAAACTTTTTAAAAATACCACACTCACATACAGTCGTTACAACATCGACATCTTTACCGAATTTAAAGAAAATTTCTCTGGCGCTGAAAACCGATTCCAGGCGAAATATTTCTCAGGTATCGAAGATGTTGGACTCAAGACGGATTTCGACTATGTACCGGATCCGGACCATTACATTCGCTTTGGTGCAGCGGCAACTTATCATACCTACAAACCCGGAGCCCTGGCCATTGAGTTTTCTGACCAGGACTTCAATCTGGATACCCTGGTGGGTTCCCAAAATGATTACTCGGTTGAATACTCAGCTTATGTGGAGGACGATTTGCGCTTTGGCAATCTAAAAGCAAATATCGGTTTGCATGCATCCGCATTCCAGGTCGATGATAAATTCTACACTTCTTTCCAACCCAGGATTGGACTGAATTACCTGCTTCCAAATGATGTGGCCCTAAAAGCTTCTTTTTCGACCATGACACAGTATATCAATTTGTTGACCAGTGAGGCTTTGAGTTTGCCTACTGACTTATGGGTGCCAAGTACTGACAAAATAAAACCTCAGCAATCCTGGCAAGTAGCTGTAGGAGCAGCAAAGACCCTTTGGGATGATTTTGAACTATCTATCGAAGGCTATTACAAAGAAATGAATAATGTGATTTCCTTCAAAGAAGGAGCAAGCTTCCTGTTTGGTCTTGAAAACGATTGGGAAGAAAAAGTGACACAGGGATGGGGTGAGAGCTACGGATTGGAACTCTTCTTTCAAAAGAAAAAAGGTCGCTTTACCGGCTGGTTGGGATATACCCTTTCCTGGAACAATCGACAGTTTGATGACATCAACGGCGGGAAAAAATATCCTTTCCGTTATGACCGCAGGCACGATATTTCCCTCGTAGGTTCGTATGAGTTGAACAAAAAAGTGCATTTCAATGCAGCGTGGGTATATGGTACCGGTAACGCTGTAACACTTCCGGTCTACCGCTACACAGTCAGAGAACCTGACAATTTCAATGATGCCTGGGCCAACTACGTAGGCGTAGAAAGTCAAAGCAGTAAAAATGCCTTCCGTATGTCAGATTATCATCGGTTGGATTTGAGTGTGGAGTTTATCAAAAAACGTCCGAACTGGGAACGCAAGTGGGTTATCAGTATTTACAATACGTATAATCACAACAACCCTTATTTTATTTATCCGGATACAGAGACCACCTTTGACAGCAATGGTAATCCGGTAGATACAGAAAGAGTGTTCAAGGAGGTAAGCATTTTACCAATTATTCCTTCTGTTTCTTATCAATTCAAATTTTAAAAAAGAGTATATAATGAAAAATTTAAAATATATATTTTTAATAATATTAGGTGCATCATTCCTTGCATCATGTGATGGAGATTTTTTTGAAACCACTGTTCCAGTCGAAATTCCACCACATGAAAGTACACTTGCCGTTTCTGCCATTTTCATTGGCCAGAACGAGGTGCACGATGTCTATGTATCCAATAGTTTGAGCATTTTGAGCAAAGAAGACAACCTCTCGGTAAACGATGCAACGGTTACCATTAGCGAAGCAGGAAATGAAACAGACATTCCATTCTATTTGCCTGAACGCTTGTATCGATTAGACGAAGGAAATACTCCTCTTTTTGAAGCAGAGAAAACCTATACCATTACGGTAAGTCATCCGGATTTTCCGACAGCTTCTGCGACTGCAACTATGCCTAAAGCTGCGCGCATTGTAGATTTCAAACATGAGCGTGATGGAACCATTGATGAGTCAGGTTATGAAGTAGACGAAATCACAATTGAAATAGAAGACCTGTCTCATGAAACCAATTATTATGTTTTTGAAATGGCAGAGCGTTATGCCTATATCAATGGAACGGATACCAGTTTTGTTTACAATCCAGTCTCCAGTTTAATCTCAAGAGACCCATTGGTGCGCTACGGCTTCCACGCCAATTTTTATGAAGGTCTGCCCATGATTTCGGACGCAACATTTAATGGACATACTTACCAATTAAAATTGTACACCTACGATAAACCCCAATCCGGCAATCAATTGGTGATACAATGTTACAGTGTCAACAAAGCCAGATATGATTACCTGGCCAGCCTCCAATCATTTGTCAACAACCAGGATAACCCATTTTCCGAACCTGTCAACGTGATTTCAAACATTGAAAATGGTGTTGGCATATTTGCCTTGCAGAATAAGGCAGAGAGGGTAGTGGAGGTGGAGTGATACTGGTTTCTGGTTTCTGGATACTTGTTTCTGGATGCTGGTTGATTTTATCTTATTATTTGAATGCGTTCTCTCGTTGCCCAACCAATGGTTAGGCAACGAGGGGCTCCTAGAATGCTGGTATCATTCTCCAGAATGGTACCTACATATTTGAGAAGTCTCCTGACTTCCAACTACCCGAACACCCAAAGCAAAAAGAATTAAGATGTTGAATTTTAATCAATTGCGAAATTTGTTGTGAAAAAGCATCAACCTCCAAACTCCTTCAAGAGCAATTTCATTAAGCTAAGGAATCTCAGGATTTTTTTTACATGTCCTGGACGGGTCTCATGAATGGGACCTGCCGTCGAAAACAATTTAATACGTTCGATATAACTTTTTGAGGATTAATACCAACATTTAGGTGCGATCCAGGTTTTCTGTTTCACACAATAAAAAGGGTTATCAGCAAAGTCCGAAAAGGAAATAATAAGAAAATAAGTTCACCAATTTAATGACATTGACTCCGGGGGACGGCATTTAGAGCCACAAGCCTCCAACAACCAGTAACCAGTAACTAGAATCCAGTAACCAATAACCAGCATCAGTCCCTCCTTTCCCAAATTTTCAACCAATGCCACTTTCTTGAATTGAGGTACCAGATGGAAATAAAAAGAAGGAAAACCCAATAGAGAATTTCGGCGGCCCAGGCCCAGGCGAGGCCTAGCTCGAAGACTTCTATGACGAGGTAAACGTAGATGAGGTAACCGACAACTGCGATACCCTGCAATTTTAGACCGAAAAGAGTAGCGCCCGTACCGGCAAGTCCGTTAAAATATACTGCACCGATGGAAAAAGCGGTCAAAATGCCGATAAGGACGTAAAAAATAGGTTGGGCATCTACGATAAGGGACATATCTGTCTTTCCTAGCAATGGGTACAAAAAGAAGGATGGAAAAAACAAGATAGGAAGCGCCACAATCATAGTGGAAACCCAGGAAGCCTTGGCCGTCTTCCAGGTAATCGGAACCACTGCTTGTCTTTTACGCATACCTATAAATCCGCTCACCATGGTATTGACACCGGAGGCGTATCCCCAGGTAGGGATACAAAGTACCAGGTAAACCATACGAACCAGATTGGTGATGGCCAACTCCCTTTCTCCCAGGTTCTCTACTATGCTAAAGAACAAAAACCAGCTACCAAGACCAATCACCATTTGAGCAATGATAGGGGTAGAAATCTGGTATTGCAATTTGAGCATGTCCCAGCTAAAGGAGTTGAATTTTACCAGGGTGAATTGCCTTATTTTTTTATCAAAAAGCATGTAGACAATAAAAACGACCAAAGCAGAAGCTTCAGCAATGGTAGATGATAATCCAGCGCCTGCAATACCCATCGCGGGAAGGCCCCAGTGGCCAAAAATAAGGCCGTAACAGAGCAAGCCATTCACCAGTGCCATAAAGATGGTGTCCCAAATAATAAACCTGGTTTGAGCGATGCCGGTATACAAGGCAATGATCGAAACTCCTGCATAGGCAAAAAATACACCCCATGAACGATATTCCAGGTACTCCAGGCTTTTTTCATAAATAGAAGGTGAGTCTACCAGGAAACTAAACATCCAGGGAGCTCCAAATTGCATAAATAGGAAAAGCAAAGCTGCCAATGCGATTTCAAATGACATCATGACCCTAAATGCACGACCTACCTCTCCGATATTTCCCTCGCCCAGTCTTCTTGCTATGATAATTTGTCCGCCTTTTGAAAAGCCATAGCCAATAGCGGCAACGGTCAGGTAAAAAACACCCACAAATCCAATGGCGGCAAAATCTACTTCACTGAGGTGGAAAAGAAACACACTATCGATAAGCGCTATCACATTTTGAGCAGCACTTCCCAGCATAATGGGAAATGAAATGTTTAAAATAGCTTTGTATGATGTTCTCAGGTTAAACAAGAGTGCCTTGGTTTTCTTTTCTGTATTTCGTGTCCGCAAATGACCATCTGTCACAAGGACTTATAATTTCCTTTAAGAAAGGATTATCTTTCGACATGTAATGTGACCTTCTTTACATAACCATAACCAATTACAACATGAAATTGAACCCTGCCTTTTTGAATTCCATTTTACTGGTTTTCTTTGCGTCCATATTTCTTCAATGTAAAAATGATACAGGTATGAGTAAAGCGCCTGCGGAGTCGCTAATGTATTCAAAAATGGACATAGTGCCGCCTTCTTGTGAAAAAAAGCCAAAAGAATTATCCATCCATGGTGATACACGTGTTGATGATTATTATTGGTTAAATGAAAGGGAGAATCCGGATGTCATCTCCTACCTCGAGAATGAAAATAAGTATCTGGATACCATGATGTCACATCTGTCCAGCTTCAAGGAAAACCTTTACCAGGAAATCATTGGCCGCATCAAGCAGGATGATACTTCGGTTCCTTATTTCAAAAATGGTTATTGGTATTATACCAGGTATGAGAAGGGAAAAGAATACGCTATTTATTGCAGAAAACCAGGTAGTATGGATGCCACAGAAGAGGTTATGCTGGA
>JAGQWW010000014.1 GCA_020436955.1 Saprospiraceae bacterium
GAATTCACTCAAATAGCCTTATTAGGAAAAATCACTCAAACTTTTGACGATACTACGCTAGACCCGAATCTTGAAAATGAGGACTACATACATTTTTCTACCAATGTAGACCACCAAACAGAACACCTTATTTTCCCATTCCTCATCAGTCGACATGGAAACGGCGAACGCTGGAATTGGCGCGTAAAAACAGGGGTAATTGGAACAGTACGTATCAAAAATGAAATCAAAGCTGATGTATTTGGAATCGAAAACGACAACATCCGGTTTGAGCATGAAAGTACCGTTTCCACTTACCTGTACGACGGACCAAAGATAGAATGGGCACTTTCTGCAGGATTGGAATTCAATGCATTTGGCGATTATTGGCTATTTGCCGAGCCTGCCATGAATATGTCAGTAATTGGCAGTTACACCGGAGCCAAACCACTTTTATACGGTGGCCAGGTAGGACTCATCTGGCGTCCTACATTGAAAGAGAAAAAGAACTAATGCCGCAACTATAGCTTTGAAGACCCTGAAAAAACCATAGGAAGCTGCCACCGAAAGGATGGCGGCTTTTTTTGTTGGGTGTTGGGTGTTCGCTATTCGGTGTTCGGTGCTCGGCGTTCGCTATTCGCTATTCGGTGTTCGTAATTCGTACATCGTAAATCCATCACTCGCAACCCGTCACTCGTCACGCATTACGCATCACTCATCACCTACAAACAAAAGAGGCTGTAACCCTAAGATTACAGCCTCTACTCCATCTAATAAAATTCTAAAATCTTTATATCAGCTACCGGGAATAACCCCCGGCAAAAATTTCCTTATCCATTCATCGAGCTCAAAAACTCTTCATTGGAAGTAGTCGTTTGCATATGCTTCAACATGAATTCCAATGCTTCTTCCGGCTTCATATCTGCCAGGTGATTACGCAAGATGAACATACGCTGAAGGGTGTCTCTATCCATAAGCAGTTCTTCCCTTCTTGTACTGGATCTGGTAACATCGATAGCAGGGAACAATCTTCTGTTGGCCAAAGAACGATCCAACTGAAGTTCCATGTTACCGGTACCTTTAAATTCTTCGAAGATAACGCCGTCCATTTTAGAACCGGTTTCGATAAGTGCCGTAGCAAGAATGGTCAATGAACCTCCGTCTTCGATATTTCTTGCTGCACCGAAGAATTTCTTAGGCTTCTGCAATGCGTTGGCTTCCACACCACCAGACAACACCTTACCACTGGCAGGTGCTACCGTATTATAAGCTCTTGCCAAACGAGTAATAGAGTCTAATAGGATAACTACATCGTGGCCACATTCGACCAGACGCTTTGCTTTTTCCAAAATAATGCTTGCCACCCTTACGTGGTTGTCAGCTGGCTCGTCAAAAGTAGATGCAACTACCTCTGCGTTCACCGAACGTTTGAAGTCAGTTACCTCCTCAGGACGCTCATCTACCAACAATACGATGATGTAACACTCAGGGTGATTTTTAGAAATGGCGTTTGCTATATCTTTTAGCAAGAAGGTCTTACCGGTTTTTGGCTGTGCTACCAACAAACCACGCTGACCTTTTCCGATTGGCGTAAATAAGTTGATAAGACGCATTCCGAAATCTCTACCTGTTGGTGAAGATTCCAGGTTGAACTTTTCATTAGGGAAAAGTGGAGTCAGGTAATCAAATGGCACCCTGTCTCTAACTTCTTTTGGTTCCAAACCGTTGATGTTGGAAACCTTCAAAAGCGCAAAATATTTCTCACCCTCTTTTGGAGGACGGATAGCACCTTTAATTGTATCTCCTGTTTTTAGACCAAATAATTTAATCTGAGAAGGAGACACATAAATATCATCAGGAGAAGTAAGGTAATTGTAATCTGCGGAGCGAAGGAAACCGTAGCCATCCGGCATCATTTCCAAAACGCCTTCACCTTCAATTACACCATCCAACTCTACATCAAATTTCTTCTTAACCGGGCGATTGTCCTCTCTTGTATCACGACGCTGGCGGTTATCTTGACGATTATCAGGGCGATTGTCCTGACGATTATCCTGACGGTTGTCTTGACGATTATCCTGGCGTCTGTTATCACGGCCACGGTTATCATCATCATTTCTTCTATTTTCAACCTCACGTGGTTCTGGCTCCGGAGTTTCGTTTCTTGCCGGACGCTCTTCTTTTTCTTTAGCGGAAGGCTCCGACTCTTTGTTATCTACCTTTCTGGAAACAGTTTTACGAGGTTTGCGACCTCTTTTTGGTTTGTCATCATCCTCATCATCATTGTCTTCATTATCTGATGAATCATTGTCATTGTCAGAGGATTCGTCTTTTGCTTTGGGTTTTCTTCCGGGCTTTGAGGCAGGTTTTCCTTCGGTTTCCAAAGCTTGTTGATCCAGAATTTTATAAATCAAATCCTGTTTGTTAAGCTTTTTAATTCCCGAAATGCCCAGATTTTCTGCTATTTCACGAAGCTCAGGAACGAGCATGTCGTTTAACTGAAGAATGTCGTACATATCTGTATTGAGTAAGTGTTATTTTTTATGATTTTTTTCAACTATAGTAGGCGTAGTATGAAAAATAGACGTGATGAATCAACTATGAAATTGGTCTTTGGATTTAAAACTCTTTCAAAATTGTTGAGCGACCTAAACGCACGAACTTTAATAAACCGAGATTTAAAAAAGAGAAATTACCGTCGAAATGGGCGGTTACCGCTTTACGAAAAGCTTTTTTTGCCCGGTGGCAAAAAAATAGGCAAATCGTAAAAAGAGTTGAATTTTGAAAGAATGGATGAAAAGGTGGTATGCCTTAACAGCTTTCTAGCCGCAAAATTACACTATATTTTGAATTCTAAAATATTTCTCAAAAAAAATCCTCGAATTCCTTCTTTTAAAAGGATAATTTTGGGCCTCTTTGTCAGAATTAACGCAAAACCATAAGATATGTTGCAAGTTGCTTACATCCGCGAGAATAAGGATGCTGTATTGGAAGGACTTAAGAAACGTTTTTTCCCTAACCCGGAAGTAATAGATGAAATCATTGCACTGGATGACGAGCGCAAATCCACCCAGGGAGCCTTGGACGATTTGCGTGCTGAAAGCAATCGGGTAAGTAAAGAAATTGGTCAACTTTTCCGTGAAGGAAAAAGAGCAGAAGCTGATGCCCTAAAAGATCAAATCAGCGGTTCTAAAGACGAGACGAAAAGATTGGAAGATGCCTTTAATGCCATCGAAGCCAAAATGGAAGAGCTCTTGTTGAGCGTACCAAATATACCTCACAGCTCTGTACCTGCCGGTAAAAATGAAGCAGACAACGAAGTATTCCAGGCCTGGGATAAACCTATGCCGCAACTATTCGACGGAGCACAACCACACTGGGAACTTGCTTCTAAATACAACATCTTCGACCTGGAGTTGGGCACTAAAATTACCGGTGCAGGGTTTCCATTGTACCGTGGTAAAGGAGCAAAATTACAGCGTTCCCTTATCCAGTTTTTTCTGGATATCAATACAGATGCAGGGTACGAAGAGATCATGCCACCATTATTGGTAAATGCAGATACTGCGCGAGCTACCGGCCAGCTTCCTGATAAAGAAGGTCAAATGTACCATTGCGAAAGAGATGAATTGTACCTTATTCCAACAGCGGAGGTACCAGTCACCAATATTTACCGCGATGTAATATTGGACCCATCTGAATTGCCCATTAAGTTGACCGGATACACTCCTTGTTTCCGCAGAGAGGCCGGTTCATATGGAGCACATGTTCGTGGATTAAACAGAGTACACCAGTTTGACAAAGTGGAGATTGTAAGGTTCGAATTCCCTGAAAATTCTTACAAAGCATTGGAGGAAATGGTAGCACATGTTTCAGGCATTTTGGATAAGCTTGAATTACCGTACCGTATTTTACGACTTTGTGGTGGAGATATGGGCTTTACCTCTGCGCTTACTTTTGACTTTGAAGTATGGTCCGCAGCACAGGAAAGATGGTTGGAGGTAAGTTCAGTTTCCAACTTCGAAACTTTCCAGAGCCACCGTATGAAGTTGCGTTACCGCGACGAAAACAAAAAAACACAATTGGCACATACCCTTAACGGAAGTGCCCTGGCACTGGCTAGAATCGTAGCTGCGTTGTTAGAGAATAACCAGACACCGGAAGGAATAAAAATTCCGGCTGCCTTACAACGCTATACCGGATTTGACTTGATTTCCTAGCATTTAGTTACCTTTTAGTGTGCATTCGTCGAAAGCATAGAAACAAAAGTGAAAATGATTGTTTCTATTGTATTGTTTCACTAAAACTTATTTGTCCTTATGGGAATGGGTTATTTTTTGATAGCCGGAATACTCACAGTAGTGGGGATGGTTGTCAGCAATCGATTAAAAAGTAAATTTTCACATTATAGCAAGGTCCCGCTTTCCAATGGCATGTCCGGTAAAGAGGTGGCTGAAACCATGCTAAGACATTACGGTATAACCGATGTAAAAGTATTGCCGGCGCAAGGCTTTTTATCAGACCATTACAATCCGGCCAACAAAACGGTAAACCTGAGCCCTGAAGTTTATAATGGACGCTCAGTAGCCGCTGCAGCAGTAGCATCGCACGAATGTGGTCACGCAGTACAACATGCCACTGCATATAGTATGTTGCGTTTCCGTTCTGCGATGGTTCCGGTTGTAAAATTTGCCAGTATGGCTCAACAGTATTTGTTTATTGGTGCCTTTTTGTTTTTAAATCAGTTTCCGGCATTGATGACATTTACGCTAATCACTTTTGTGATTACAACAGCCTTTTCATTTGTAACCTTACCGGTTGAATTTGATGCCAGCAATCGTGCACTGAAATGGTTGAACCAATCAAATGTAGCAAGTGGATCAGAGCATGAAGGAGCAAAAGATGCCTTGTGGTGGGCAGCCATGACTTATGTTTCCGCAGCATTGTCTTCTTTGGTTATTTTATTGTACCTGTTCTTTGCTTCCAGAGACTAAAATTCTTCTTTAAAATACACTTTCACCCAAATCGGTTTGGATTAAAAAAATCGGTTTGGGTGATTTTTATTCCTCTTTTTTCTTCTCCCTTTTTTTAAAAAAGTTGTTACTTTGGGCTCCCCTTAAACCGGTTACCGCCTGCTTTGAAAATTTGGGTATCAATTCTTACCCCTCAAGACTTCCAGGCGTTGGATTAATTTCCTTTTTAATTTATAGGCAACAGATTCTCAAGGGCTTAGAATCAGAAACCGCCGTAACCGGCCCAAAACGACTATTGTTCAGATGAACCCAAGCGAGCAGCGATATCTTTTCGTAAGTTTTGATGTTTTGAAGCAAATCAAGTACAGTCAGTTATCTAAGGTTTGTGACAAGGCATATGTATTTATAGATGCAGCCGAAAAACACATCCCCTTCAAGATGGTTAAGATGTTTCAGAAAATGGGAAAGCGGTTGAAGTGGGTAGAAATCGAAGCTACTGACAGACAATCGCTTCACTATCTGATGAGTTTTACCATTGGAAAATTGCACCGAAAACTCAACCACGAAACAGAGTTTGCAATTCTTTCCAACGATAGTCATTTTGATGCCTTGATTAAATTGCTCAATGATGAAGATCGATATTGCGTTAGGGTAAAACAGGAAAATGAAGAGGAACAGGTAATCCACGAAGAAACCCTGGAAAACAATGTACCTGAATTGTCTCAAGAGCCTGCCAGAGAGGTCGTTCCAAACGGATTTTCAAACGAATACCTATTTTCGAGTCAGGTAGATTTAAGTGAGGATACCATCGATAAAAGCGTTGAGAATACAATAAAACGTCTGATTCGTTCGGGAAACCGACCATCTAGTTTATATTTGCTAAAAGAATATATACTTATAAACAATCGAGAATTAAATTTGCAGGAGGAAGCAGATCAGGTAATTCAAAAATTGGAAGAGACCAATGAGATCAAGCTACTCGGAGAAGATATTATTTATAATTCTTAGCAAGCACAAGTAAAAAAACCGATATGATAGAGGAAGTAAATAGTCACATTCAAGAAGCAACAGACGGAATGGACCACGCCGTTAACCACCTGGCAGATGAACTTGGAAAGGTAAGAACCGGAAAAGCAAGCCCTGCTATGGTAGGTAGTTTATTTGTTGATTACTACGGTTCTCCAACTCCTATGAACCAGGTTGCAAACATCAGTACCTCTGATGCGAGAACACTGGTTATCCAACCGTGGGAAAAAAGCATGTTGGCACCGATAGAAAAATCCATATTTGAAGCAAACATCGGCTTTACTCCTATGAATGATGGAGAAGTTGTCCGTATTGTTGTACCGCCTTTGACAGAAGAAAGAAGAAGGGATATGGTAAAAAGAGCCAAGCACCTGGGTGAAGAAGCGAAAGTATCCATTCGTAACTCCAGACACAAGGCAATGGATTTCATTAAAAAAGCAGTGAAAGACGGTTTCCCTGAGGATAATGGAAAGCGTAAAGAAGGTGAAATTCAGGATTTAACCAATAAGTATACTGAAAAGGTAGACCACTTGATTGAAGTTAAAGAAAAGGAGATCATGACCGTGTAATCCTTTATAAAACTATAAAAAATGCCTGTCCGACTATTTCGGCAGGCATTTTTTGTTTTCCCCTTCTTCCGCAATTCCAATTCCGATCTTTACTTTGCATCCATGATCAACTTTTTTGGCATCAGGCATCACGGACCGGGTTCTGCCAGGACTTTACAAAAAGCCCTGGAAAGACTGCGACCTGATTGTATCGTGATAGAATCACCCCAAGATGCCGAATCAGTGATACCTATCTGTCAGGATGAAGATTTGGTGCCCCCGGTATCCATCCTAATTTACAATCCTGACAATCTTAAACAGGCAGCCTACCTTCCATTTACCATCTTTTCACCGGAGTGGATAACGATTCAATACGGACTAAAAAATAATGTACCGATCCATTTCATGGACCTACCCATGTATTTCCAGTTTGGATGGGACGATAATCCTTTGGCCGGAAACCTTTTCCAATCGGATGCTGAGAAAGACAAAGTAAATAGTGCTATCAGTGCCGATCCAATGGGATATATGGCCAGGTTGGCCGGTTATCAGGATACCGAACGATGGTGGGAGGTAACTTTTGAAAATCCGGATAATCCTGAGGATGTATTTGAGACCTTGGACGAGATGGTAACTGCAATGCGTGATATTTCAAAAAAAGATGGACCGGAAACCTTGTTGAGGGAAGCATTTATGCGAAAAACCATTCGAAAAGTGCAAAAGGAAGGTTTTCAAAATATAGCCGTGATATGTGGAGCTTGGCATGTCCCTGCTTTAAAAAAGGTTGGTAGTATACCCGCTACCAAAGACAACAGCCTGTTGAAAGGACTTAAGAAAGAAAAAACTGCAGCTACCTGGATCACCTGGTCCTATGAAAGACTCACCTTTGACAGTGGATATGGTGCAGGTGTCAAATCGCCGGCATGGTATGAAATGATTTTTCAGGACCATACCGAAGCTTTGACCAATTGGATGGCTCGTGCTGCCAGATTATTGCGCGCTGAGGACCTGGAAGCATCGACAGCAAGTGTTGTGGAAAGTGTAAGATTGGCAGCCACCCTGGCAAGCTTAAGAGGTCTGGCTATACCCGGAATTGTTGAGATGAAGGAAGCTGCCCAAACCGTTTTTGCACAAGGGAATGCCGGCACACTTGAATGGATTGAAAAAGAATTGGTCATTGGGAATAAATTTGGAAAAATACCGGATTCTATTCCTGTCCTACCTTTACAAAAGGACCTCGATAAAACCATTAAGTCTGCAAGACTCACCAAGGAAAGAAATGCAACCGAACCCGTTGAAAAAAGCCTCGATTTAAGGAAGGACACCAATTTGATGGCCAGCCATCTTTTACATCGACTCAACATTCTATCCATTCCGTGGGGAAAACTTATGGATGGGCCGGAGCGTGCAACCGGTAGTTTTGGAGAACACTGGTTGCTGGATTGGCAACCCGATTTTGCGTTAAGCATCATTGAAGCCGGTATGTTGGGAAATACCGTACCCGAAGCGGCCATGCAAAAGCTAGCAAATGGGGCACAGGAAAAGGATATCACCCTTCCTGTTTTAACAGACATTTTGGTAAAGGCACTAGTAGCAGATCTTACAGGCATCATACCTCCTTTGTTGGAAAAAGTGCGATCAGTGGTCGCTTTGACTGAAGATGCTCTTCACCTGCTGGAAGCCTTACCACACCTTGCTCAAACCTTTCGGTACGGAAATGTAAGAAAAACGGACCAGGATGCTGTAAGAGGAATGGCAGCGGAAATGGTACCTCGTATGACTATTGGTTTGCCCGCTGTTTGTACTGGCATAGATGAAGACGTAGCGGCAGAAATTCTCAAAAGACTTTTACAAGCCAACCATGCCATAGGATTATTGCAAGAAAACTCCCTTGAAAACTATTGGTGGAATGCCATGGAGCAAATCTCTAAAAATCCTCATACCCACCCGCTACTCATGGGACTAACTACCCGACTCCTTTTTGACAAAGGCATCCAAGGATTGGAGCCTACCAGTAGGCAGATGTATTTGCATCTTTCTTCTGTACAGGAGGCCAGGGATGGAGCATACTGGTTGGCCGGATTCCTACATGGCAGCGGTCTTCTCCTCATCCATCAACCTGAACTTTGGACCATCGTCGATGAATGGGTCAGCCAATTGGAACCAGACAGATTTGAAGACCTCCTCCCTATCCTCAGAAGAACTTTCAGCACCTTTTCTGCGGCTGAAAGATCAAAAATGCTGGAATTGGTAAGAAAAGGGAAAGCGGCCACCTCAGTAAAATCCACTTCCAACTCAAATGATACAGCAATCGAAGCTGTGTTGCCTCTGATTCGCAAGCTACTACCTGGTTAGGTGGTGCGTGAAGGGTGGTGCGTTTTCAACTATTGCAGTTAACATTATTTGAGTTTTTTTTTCGCAACACGCAAAACGTGCCACGCATTACCTTAAACTTATCCTTTCCTTAATCCCAACTTAACTTCCTGATCATCTTTGCGCTTCATCTTTGAGACATCAAATCGAAAAAACATTTAGGGCTCAATTTGCTGCTTTTTCTTGTTGTTTAACAAAAACCCAACTCGCCTATCTATCCAATGTTGTTAACGCTCAAGGGTTTTTAATACCAGGCCATGAATGCATGGCCTTTTTTTATGCGGGATGGGTGATCGGGGATCTGGGATGGAGGATGAAAGATGGAGGATGGAGGATGGAGGATGGAGGATGGAGGCAAAGTACGGTTTTCGATTTACGTAGTATAACTTCAACCAAAGACTAAAGACCAACAAGCAACCTTTCTTTCCTTTTTTCGAATAATGACTAAAATAAACTCTTACAAATAGAGTTAATAGGATCCATTTGGAATCATTTTTTTTAGACCTTTGACGGAAAATCAGGAAATACGAGCTTGTATGAGATATATAATCACTACTTTTTTATCTGTTTTTACCTTTTTTGGATTAGTTGCACAGGAGCTAAGCGTAAATGTAACTATCAATACGCCCAAGTTGCAGATTGCTGATCCAGCTACATTTGAGAGTCTGAAGGGAAGTTTGGAAGAGTTTTTTCAAAACACTAAATGGACCGACGATTATTATGAGCAGGAAGAACGCATTGATGTAACCATCAACATCACCATTACAGATGAGATAAGTATCAGAGATTTTAAAGCTGACCTGGCTATCCAGGCAACTCGTCCAATTTATGGCTCGGATCAAACCTCTGTTTTATTTACCCATCAGGATAAAGAGTTTTATTTTTCATACGAGCAGTTTCAACCGATTCAATATACTCCCAATTCATTTAATGATAACCTGACAGCAACCCTGGCCTTTTATGCTTATATCATTTTGGGATTGGATGCTGATTCATTTTCAACTTTTGGTGGAGAAAACCACTTTATCACTGCCCAGGAAATTATGAACCTGGTACCACCAAACGTTTCAAGAAGTGCAAAAGGATGGTTATCTGTTGACGGAAGAAGAAACCGTTATTGGCTGATTGAAAACCTGCTTACGCCAAGGGTACAACCATTGCGCCAGGCCTGGTACGACTATCACCGATTAGGCATTGACCAAATGCATTCTGACCCCGCTGTGGCCAGAGTCTTGATGATCAAAGCATTGGAACAAATTGCCGGTGTTGACAAAAACTATCCTAACTCCATGATCATCCAGGTATTTGCCAATACAAAAGGTGTCGAAGTGTTACAAATTTTCAAACCGGCGCCAGTAGAGGAGAAAAACAAGGTTGCAGACATCATGTCTACTATTGATCCTTCCAATGCTATCCGATATAGAATGCTGCGCTCTTAATTGGTATTGAATTTCCTATTTTTGCGAAAAATCTTCTATGGCATTGCCTGATTTTAGCATGCTGGCCAATCGTCTGACCAAGATGAACAAGCATTATAGCAAATGGGCCAGAAAAAAAGGAATCACCTGCTTTCGCGTATACGATGCTGATATTCCTGAATTTCCACTAGCAATAGATTGGTATGACTCCTGGTTGCATGTTGCAGAATATAAGCGCAACCACCAAATGAGTTTTCTGGAATATACCGAATGGTGGAACCTTTGTCGTAAGTGTATTGAAGAAACACTGGAAGTCCCATCCAACCAGGTTTTTTACAAGACAAGAGAGCAACAAAAAGGCAAACAACAATACACCAAATTTTCAGATGAAAACACGGAAAAGCTTGTCCGTGAAAATGGTTTGAAATTTTGGGTCAACCTGAGTGATTACCTGGACACGGGATTATTTCTGGACCACCGGAATACAAGAAAAGCAGTTTATGATGTCAGCGCAGGTAAAACGGTTTTAAATCTTTTTGCTTACACCGGGTCTTTTACCGTATATGCAGCTGCCGGAGGAGCCGTAACCACCACAACGGTAGACATTTCCAATACTTACCTAAGTTGGGCCCAACGTAATATGCAATTGAACAAATTGACCGGTAAAGAACATAAGTTCATCAGGGCTGATGTAAAACAGTGGTTAGAGGAACCGTTTACTGAAAAGTATGACCTGGTCATCCTGGACCCGCCCACTTTTTCAAACAGTAAAATGATGAAAGATGTGTTGGATACTCAACGCGACCATCCATTTTTAATCAACAAGGTGCTGGAAAGGGTGTATCCCGGCGGTAAAGTGATATTTTCAACCAACTATAGAAGATTCAAATTGCTAACAGATGAAATTGCTTCAAAATCCATAAAAGATATAACGGCAAGTACGATTCCGGATGATTTTAGGAACAAAAAAATCCATTACTGTTTTGAAATAGTTAATGAGATTTAAATGTTGCCAAGGTGTCAGTTTTAAATAAGGCTAATCTCACCTAATTTCCTAATTTAGCGCCTTTGAAAACTGAGATATTATCATATCCCTACATTATCAAACCAAACGCAAATACAATGAACCGAGTGTTTCCTGTTTTAATTGCAATGTTGTTTTTCACTACCGGCTTGTTGGCCCAAAATGCTGATCCGGTTCTTTTTTCTGTAAACGGAGTACCTGTTCATGTTTCGGAGTTTGATTATATCTACTCCAAAACCAATCAGAAAAAGGCGGACTACAGCAAAGCTTCACTGGAGGATTACCTCGACCTGTATATAAAATTCAAACTCAAGGTACAGCGTGCCAAGGAGATGAAATTGGATACCATTCCAAGTCTTATCAACGAATTGGAAGGTTACCGCAGACAATTGGCCGATTCTTACCTTATCGACAGGGAAGTAACCGACAAATTGGTAAAAGAGGCTTATGAGCGTTCAAAGACTGATGTGGACATCAGCCACATCATGGTTTCTTTGCCTCTAAATCCTAGTCCTGCAGATACATCACTGGCTTATAAAAAAATCAAATCTGCCAGAGATCGCTTGAAAAAAGGCGAAGATTTTGGCCAGGTAGCGGTTGACATTTCAACCGACAAAGGAGTGGACAAGCATAAGGGCCACATTGGTTACATCAATGTATTGTTTCCAAATGGATTTTATGCGCTGGAGAATGCAGCCTATTCATTGAAAGCGGGTCAGGTTTCGGATATTTTGCGTACACCTTCCGGCTATCATTTGGTCAAATTGAACGGCACTCGCCCAGCAAGAGGGGAAATGGAAGTTGCTCATATTTTGCTTAGAGCAAAGTCAGAAGACGAAATGGCTGCCAAAAAATCTACTATTGATAGCCTTTACAAACTGTTGGAAGCAGGTTCTGCTTTTGAAGAATTGGCCAAAACCTATTCTGATGACAGCCAAAGTGCCAAAAAAGGCGGTTATATCGGATTCTTTGGAATCAACCGATATGAAGAGCAGTTTGAAGAAGCTGCCTTTGCTTTGGAAAATGATGGTCAGCTCTCTAAGCCATTCCAAACCAGCCTTGGATGGCACATTGTAAAAAGAATCAGCAAAAAGGATATCCCTGCCTTTAACATCGCAAAATCAGGTTGGCAGACTAAAATAAAGCAGGATGCCAGATTTGAAATTGCAAAGGATGCTATGATTCAGCGTATTAAAGCTGAAAATAATTTCAGAGAAGACCGCGATGCCCTGGAAGCATTTGTAACTACACTTGATTCCAGCTTTTTCGATTTCCGTTGGAAGCCTGGCAATATCCGCTCTGCTGCTAAACTATTTGCTATCGGGAATGAAATGAACACTACCGTATCACATTTTGAGGAATACCTTTCAAAATCTACTCGAGACAGGATTGCCATGCGCGATGTGTATTCTGCTGAGGAAGCTGCCAGGATGTTGTATGATAAATATGTGAATGAAAATTGCCTGGCTTACGAAGAAAGACATTTGGAAGAGAAATATCCTGACTTTAAAGCTTTGATGCGCGAATACGAAGAAGGTATTCTTCTATTTGAAGCGACTAAAATTGAAGTTTGGGACAAAGCATCTCAAGACAGCGTAGGACTGGCAGAATTTTTCAAAACAGTTGATGGTAATTACATGTGGGATCGTCGTGCTGTCATCAGCATCTACCGCGTTGATGCTTCTTTGAAAGATCAAATTGAAGACATCCGTACCTTCTCAAAAACCAATCGTCCGGATCAGGTTTTAGCGAAGTACAATGCAAATAATGAAGGTGATAAACCTTTGGTAACTGCCGTACAGCAAACCATAGAAAGAGGTAAAAAGCCTATTCTGGATCAAATGCTTTGGGAAGTAGGTTCACTTTCTCCAATTGAATCCAGCATGCGTGATAAATCACTTACCTTTTTCAAAATAGAAGACATCCTGGAAATTGGTCCAAAATCATTGGAAGAAGCAAGAGGATATGTAGTTGCAGATTATCAGGATTTCCTGGAAAAAGAATGGGTGAAAGAATTGCAGGGAAAATATGAAGTAGAAGTAAACCAGGAAGTTTTCAACGGGTTAGTCCAATAAGGATTTATTCGTCAATACACAATATGACAAACCAACGTTTTAGATATTTATTTTTTGTACCCGGGCTATTATTGGCACTTTTTCAAACCGCCTGTGTCGACAAAACAACACCGGCTGAAAATGACAAGATGCTGGCCCGGGTACAAAACCGCTCTTTATACCTTTCTGACATTGAAGGCATGGTGCCGCCCAATATACCTGCGGAAGACAGCATACTGATTACCAATTCACTCATTGAAAGATGGGTGCGCGAAGCAGTTTTGTTGCAGGAAGCCGAACTCAATCTTCCTAAAGATTTCAATATCGATAAGCTGGTGAGGGATTACCGTTCTTCACTGGTGAAAAGCAATTATGAGCAAATACTGGTTGCTCAGTTTTTGGACTCTCTTATTACCACAGCCGAACTGGATGCATTTTATGAGTCGCACAAAGACCAGTTGTTATTGGATGAGCCTTTGGTACGCTATTACAGCATGAAGGTACCGGCAACTGCCCCTGATGTAAATAAGGCTGAAAAGTTGTGGAATAATTTTGAAAAAGAGGGCAACAAAGAGGAGTTGGAAGCCTATGCAAATATCTATGCAAGAGACTACCAATTACAGGATAGTGTTTGGGAGGAGATATCAAAATTATCACTTGATTTCCCTCCGGGATATCTCAATGCAACCAATATTAAATCTAAGCGCTCTTTTGTAGAGGAAGACAATAACTTCAGATATTTCTTTAGAAGAGAAGAAGTTTTGGAGCCTAATGAAGAACCTCCCATGTCATTTGTGGAGCCAAAGATTAAAAGATTAATTTTACACCAGCGTAAGCAAAAATTGCTGGAAAAGAAAAAGGAGGAGATGTACCAACGCGAATTAAGGCAAAACAATGTGGAGATATTCCGCTAAAGCCGTTCCTTTGCATCTTCAAAAGAAAAAATACAATATGAGATATATTGCCGTTGCCCTGATTTGGTTGGGAAGTGTAGCTGTTCTGTTTGGTCAGAGGGAAGTTGTAGACAAGGTTATCGCCCAGGTAGGAGGTGAATTAGTATTGCTATCCGAACTGGAAGAACAATATGCACTGATGGAATCCCAAAGAGGAGTAATGCCTGAAAATGCACGTTGTTTTATTTTGGATCAAATCCTGATTCAGAAACTCCTGATAAACCAGGCTAAGCTCGATAGTATCGAGGTAAGTGATGATGAAGTAGAGGCACAATTGGATGCTCGTATCGAGCGAATCCTTACCTTGATGGGTAACGACGTCAAGCAATTTGAAGACTATTATGGCCAAACCGTTGGTCAGGTGAAGGATCAGTTCAGAGAAGACCTGAAGTCTCAAATTTTGTCTGACAGGATGAGAGCGCAGGTGTTTACTGATGTAACGGTTACACCTTCTGAAGTAAGATCTTTCTTTGCCTTAATCCCGCAGGATAGTCTCCCATTTTTTGATTCAGAAGTTGAAGTAGGTGAAATTGTTCTGGTCCCTCAAGTCAACAAAGTCGAAAAAAATAAGGCCCGTCAAAAGTTGGAATCTCTACGCAGACGAATTGTAGAAGATAAGGAAGATTTTGCTGAACTAGCCGGCAAATATTCAGATGATTTTGGGTCTGCAAGAGTTGGTGGGGATTTGGGATGGACCAAAAGAGGAAAATTTGTGCCTGAATTTGAAGCAGCGGCCTATAATCTTGAGCCGGGAGAAGTTTCAGACCTTATTGAATCAGAATTCGGATTCCACATCATAGAACTACTGGATAGAAGAGGAAACTCTATTCATACACGCCATATTCTGGTGAAACCTGAGATTACAGATGCAGATTTAACGAAGACTTACCAACGTTTGGATTCTATTCGCAACTTGATCATCAGTGATTCTATCACCTTTTCTTATGCCGTTAAAAAATTCGGAAATAAGGATGTACAAAGCTTCAACAATGACGGTAGAATGGTAAATCCTAATACCGGTAATACTTTCTTTGAAGTAGGAGATCTGGATCCTGATATCTTTTTCACTATAGATACTATGGACATTGGAGACATCTCTGCACCGTTTATGTATTCTCAACAAGGAGGTACCAAAGCGTTCCGCATTATCAGTCTGCAATCCAGAACTTTGCCTCACCAGGCTAGCTTGAAAGCAGATTATTCCAAAATTCAAATGGCGGCTATTGAGTCTAAAAAAAGCCAGTTTATTGATGAATGGATTGCTGACAAAGTGTACTCCACCTATGTTCGTCTGGATAATCGTTACGACAATTGTCCAAATCTTTCCAAATGGCGGGAAGGCAATAAGCCTTAACGCGGCTTGAAACCTGCACTATGCAGTTACAAGAAAACGTTTCGCTACAACCTTTCAACACCTTTGGTCTTGCGACCAAAGCCAGATTTTTTGTGGAGGTCGAAGATGAAGTGACCTTTTTAAAAAGCCTGGATGCAGCTAAACCACCTATCTTATTGCTTGGTGGTGGTAGCAATATGCTGTTGAAGAATGATTGGCCGGGGCTCGTTATCAAGAATGCTATTCGAGGAATTGAAGTAGTGGAAGAAACAGATGATACTGTTCTTATTAAAATTGGGGGCGGAGAAAACTGGCATCAACTCGTATTATGGTCCCTGGAGCAAAATTTTGGCGGTCTTGAAAACCTTTCTCTTATACCCGGAACGGTGGGAGCTGCGCCTATTCAAAACATTGGTGCTTATGGGGTAGAATTGAAAGATGTTTTCGAAAAATTGGAAGCAGTTAATCTGGAGGACAGGAGCATTCAAACATTTGATAAAGAAACCTGTCGATTTGGATACCGGGACAGCATTTTCAAGCAGGAACTTAAAGGCAAGGTATTCATCAGCAGGGTTTGGCTCAGGCTGAGTAAACAAAACCATTCCTTACATATGGATTATGGTGCTATCCGCGATGTATTGGCCGCAGACCAAATTGAAAATCCAACCATTCAGGATATCAGCAGGGCTGTTATTCAGATACGATCTTCCAAACTTCCTGACCCGGCCAAACTAGGCAACTCAGGGAGCTTTTTTAAAAATCCTGAGATTTCAAAAGCAGCTTTTGAAGTTTTTATCGAAAGCTTTCCTGACGCTCCTTTTTATAAAATGGGTGAGGACCTTTTTAAAATTCCAGCCGGGTGGCTCATAGAAAAAGCAGGCTGGAAAGGAAAAAAAATAGGTAACACAGGCAGTCATAAGGACCAGGCACTGGTATTGGTAAACTATGGCGGTGCTACCGGGGAAGAGATTTGGCAGCTTGCCCTTGCTATTCAAGATTCTGTTGAAAAACAATTTGGAATCACTATTTCGCCAGAAGTGAATGTGATTGGGTAGAAGACTTATTCGTTTATCATTCTTGTCAACCATTTCTTTTCAGCTACCGGCGACAAATCATCAAGCAAATCAGCTATTTCCGTTCTGGCTTTTTCATCGTAGGCTGCGACGTCCATCCATCTGCGCAACACCTGTATGAAATTGACAAAAAGCTCCTGGTGATACCCAATTACCTTTTTACGCCTGATAAATTGCTGCATAGCATCCAAATGAGAATACAACACTTCCCAATCGTCTGCTTCGTAAAAGATTTTTGCCATAATGGCCTTTGCCTGTAAGTTTTGCAAAAGGTCCTCGTAATCTGCTTTTTGTAAAAGTTGCAAAGCATTTTCAGGGTTGCCTCGCTGGTATTCCAAACGCGCCATACTGTAGGAGGCCGTACTTTCCCGGTATTTGGGAGAAAGGTATTCCTGATATTTTTGAATAAAAAAGTCGGCCCAGTCGTATTCTTCACACACCAGGCATTTGGTGACGATATTAAAAAAGGTAAACCTTGAGAGTCGACCATCTACATACAAGGCTCCTCTTTCCAGGGCTTCTTTATAAATGTCCAATCCTTCCTTGGCATATTCCTCCTGTCCGGCATTCATTTTTTTAATACAATAATTAGTTGCCAGCAGATAAAGGTCCCTTTGCTCCAACAAGGGAAATAACTCTCCATGTAAAATCAGGAGCGACTTAAACTTGCGAAAACTCTCTTCCGAGTTTTCTTCGGTTAGCGCTCTGTAGCAATAATAATAAACGGCCACAGCCGGCGTATCGAGATAGGCACCGGTTTCCAATAGCTCCAATGTCTTGTCCAATAGGCCAAAATCATACTGCTGAGGATAAACCGCCTGGTGGGAAATAGAAAAGCAGGTTTGTCTGAGTTTTTGAGTGATGTAGGATAGATCGAGGTTATCGGAAATCTCCTGAAGATTGAGGCTGGTCATACGACGCTGGGCAGAGAGCCATTGATACTTTTCAGCCTCCAGCTGGTAGGTATTATTAAAATGGTCTGCATTACGATAAGGATTGTCATCAACCGAACGTTCAGCCTTTTTCAGGGACTGCCAATAATGCTTTTCAAGATTCATGCGTCGATAGGCTTTTCCCAGTTCCAAATCGGGCCTGAAAGAATCTTCCTGAAAATCGCGAACACTTATGTACCTTTCGATGGTTTGCAAAAGCAGACTCATGGCATTGCGCATGAGATGATCGTCATATTGTTTATCAGGAAAAAGCTTTGCAAATGCATGTGCTTTTGAAGGAGGCGTATGGGTGTTTTTCGCTTCTTCCCGAAGCAATTCAAACAAGTTGGCGACATAGTCCCGTTGGTTGAAATAAGGCGAGAGCACCACTTTTTCCAACTCGCGCAAGTCTTTTAAGCTTAATTTTTCAAAAACTTGCCATAATCTACTCTCTTGCATTTTAAATCTTTTGATGCAAATTATATTTTTTAAAACTCCCAAACAACTGAAAATCAATTAAAAACCAAAATTCTAAAATTTAAAATCTAAAATATATTGATGCAAATGGACAATTTTGTAATTGTTGAAGCCCTGTGCAATTGCGACATTT